>JAISQR010000402.1 GCA_031274035.1 Treponema sp.
GGCGCTTCCGCTGTTTTCGATCTGGGGAAAAACCGCCTTTCCGCCGGGGCGTTTTATACCGGGCTTTTATACAAAAAGAGCGCCTATATAACCATGAGCCCCGGCGACCTTGACTCGTATTATGACAGGGAAAACTATTTCGCTTCCCGGCGGCTGGTCTTTTCTCTAGGATGGGAAAACCCCGGCCTCTTTGATACCAACAGCAGCCTCGTTTTTGAAATGATCGGGCAGTTTGATCTCAACGATGAAGGCTATAAAATTCATTCACAATATATACTGGCCTGCTTGACCTGGCCCTTTCTCAAACATTTTAACGCGGAATTGGGCGGCATCCTGGGACTGCTGGAGGAAGACAGCAGCCCCGCCTTCTGCTTTGCCGCAAGCGCCGGTCTCGTCTGGCTTCCCCCCGGCGCCGCAAAGGACCGCTTTTCTTTCGAGGCGGTTTTTTCATCCGGCGCGTGGAACGACAGGGTAAAAGCGTTTCTTCCCATAAGCACCATAGCCCAGGGGAAGGTACTGCGGCCAAAAATTTCCGGCCTTGCCCTGGCGGAAGCGGCGTATATGCGGCGGCTGTTTACCGCCCTTTCGGCGGAAGTATCGGCGGCTTATTTTTTCAGAACCGATACCGCCGCCTACACGGACCCTGAACTGGACGCGCTTTCCCGTTCTCCCCTCCTTGGGGGAGAGGTCTACGGCGGCCTTACCTTTTCGCCGGTTTCGGATATTTCGTTTACCCTGGGAGGCGGGGTTTTTTTCCCCCAAACCGGGAGAGCTTTTATACCAGACGCTTCCTTGAGGTGGCGGGTCTCTTTGGGGACTATTCTTTCGTTTTAAGATTTTTCAGGAGGTATGAGTATGAACAGTATGAGTATGAAAAACGCTCTGTTCGTTTTGATCTTTGTGATGGCAGGCGGCTTCCTTTATGCCCAGGGCACGGACACCCCGGCATCCGCTTTTTTCCGGGACCTAAGCGGGACGGTGGAAACCAGATATTCGGGCTCAGCGGTTTGGGTAAACGCGGCGAAGGGAGATTCAATAGGGAAGGATACTATTATTTCCACCGGATTTAGGAGTACCGCCGTCATTTCATTGGGGAACTCAACACTCACGGTACGGCCCCTGACCCGTTTAAGTCTGGAAGAAATAATCCGAAACCAAAACGGCGAACAGGTAAACCTGTATCTTCAAACCGGCAGGGTCCGGGCCAAAGTGAATCCGCCTTCCGGCGGAACGGTCGATTTTACCATAAGAAGTCCTTCGGTTACCGCGTCGGTCCGGGGAACCAGTTTTGATTTTGATACGGAGAACATCAGGGTGGAGGAAGGGCAGGTTTTATACTCCCTTGCCAACGAGCGGCAGGTATATGTGGATGAAGGGGAAAGGAGTTATGTGGATGAAGTCAACAACCGGGTGACCTCTCCCTTTGATGCCGCCCGTGAGGATGCCGCGCCCGGCCTTCCTCCCGGAAACGGTTCCGGCAATCCCGCCGGAGATAATGCCCCGGTGATTATTCCGCCCGTACTTTCCTCGCCGCAGGATGGCAGCGCCAGTGTCGGGTTTGGGTGGGACTAGGAAGAAAATGCCGGGATGATTTATGTCATTTCGTAAAACATCACTGCTCATCTCCGCGGCGGAGGCCGTTTTTGAGGAAGTATTGAAGCATAGCCCTGATGACGGTCCCGCAAAGGTATACCTTGAGCGATGCA
Organism: Treponema sp.; assembly: GCA_031274035.1. Taxonomy (GTDB): domain Bacteria; phylum Spirochaetota; class Spirochaetia; order Treponematales; family Breznakiellaceae; genus JAISNI01. The sequence goes on from JAISQR010000402.1 coordinate 1,707, forward strand.
GGCTCTACCGGAACAAGCCGCCTGAAAAAGAGTGGGACGGGGTGGTTAATTTAGAGAGGAAGTGATATGACCCTTGTGGAAATATTATTTTAATTCTATTTCATCGCTACTATGGCTATTATGGGCATATACGTCATCGGGACTTATTATGCTATCAAATTATTTAACGATAACCGGTAGATATTCCAACAAATGATTTTTTATATTAAGTGCCTGATAATATGAAAATACCGGTGGTAAGGCATTACCTATCAGCAATGCAATATTAGATCGTGCAATATCTGTGGGAAATTTATAATCCATGGGAAAGGACTGCAATAAAGCCGCTTCTCTTGCGGATATACATCTGTTTTGTTCGGGGTGAAGAAACCTCCCTTTAGACGGATTTAAGCATCCTCCTGTAATCGTTGATGAATAATCATCCCACCGCAATCTTCCATAAACATCCCAAAAACCTATATTATCCCTTTTGTGGCAAGCAAGTTGTCTATTTTCACCTAGATCCTTTCGGCTACCTCCATTATGGGGAATATCTTTGATTAATTCTTCTATCTCTTTCGTGTGATGTGGAAACATTTTATGCAATGGGTCATTAGAAATTTCAGGGAGCGGAAGTTTCCCTATACATTCACGTACCGTAACTTTTTTATTATTAGGCCCGGCAATTTTTATAGGTCCCAATCTGGAACCCACCATGACAAGCCTTTTCCGGTTTTGAGGAACGCCATAGTCCTTGACATTTACAATTTGAACATCTGTCTCATAATTTAATTCTTCTTCAAGTTTTTTCTTAGCCTTCTTAAAAAGTTTGTTTGAAGCAAGTCCGGGTACATTTTCCAACATGAATGTATAAGGCATAAACTGTTCAATAAATCTTACATATTCATTTATTAGACTATTCCGCTTATCTGCAACGGGCTTCGAGCGGTTCAATCGCCGTATAGAACTAAAACCCTGACAAGGCGGACAACCTGCAAGTAAATGAATCTCATCATCTTGCAGTATCTTTTTTATTTCTTCCGGCTTTACTTTTCTAATGTCTTTTGTAATTACATTGGTATTAGTATGATTAAGAGAATACGCCCTTGAAGCATTTTCATCTATTTCTAAAGCTATTTTTGTATTAAATCCGGCTTGACGTAGGCCCTCTGTTAACCCGCCAACGCCGGAGAACAGATCGATGGAAATGAAACTAATATCACTCATAATGCCTGTATCCTTGGATCGGCACGGTTATTCTGTTTTAGTATATCAAGTTGTTCCTCCCATTGCTTTATTGCTTCGGCAATTAAATCATTCCATGATAATACATAAATACTATACTCTTTTACCATCCTCGATATTTTTCTATTAACGGTACTGTTTTTTTTACATTTATCGGCTATTATATATGCACAAGTAAGAGACCTTATAGTTTTCCCGGTTGATTGTTCTATGCCCTGCCTAACACCGTCAACATAATATTCTATACGGTTTAAATGATCCTGGTCGATCTCCAAACCGGGGCGCATAAATTCAAGTAATAATAAATCGGGGCCGGCAGAAAGTGCCAAATCTATTCTTCCCTTAAAAACATCATCTTTATCTAATTCATTCTTTCCTATTTCATCAATTATGTGTTTAACGGATATTTCTTTTTTATAGCTGTCCCATTTTGGATGGATAAGCCAAGGATTCTTGTAAATATAGTCTCTGATGGAATTTTCAAGCTCCTGTGCATCAACCATCTTCTTTAATTCGGCGATAGCCACAACCTTGGTTTTTATGGATTCGGCAATATTAAGAGATGTTAATACTTGTGCTTCCGATAATATTTCCAGCATTTTTTCAGCGTTTATACTATCATGTTGAGAAATTTCTTCAATAAGCCCCTTTAGCCGTCCCGTTTCCCATGATGTTAGAATATCGCTACACCAATCTTCAAATAAATCAGGTTTTAAACTTTCAATATTTGCTATTTTTATTAAAACAGACTTTACTGTTTTGCGTTCGGCAGGAGGCAAATTATCTAATCTCTTCTTGAATTTTCCAACTTTACTTTCGAGCTTTTGAAGTCTTTCAGTTGCCCTTCTCTCCTTCCATATTGCACCAAGTTGCCGAATTAATTCCTGCCCCCAGTCTTTGATTTCCAAACCAATACCATCTTGAATATTAATACGCTGACGCTCGGTAGATATTAAATCAAGATCATCGGAATCAATAAAATCGATCTTAACTTGACCGGATAAATATTCCAAAGAATTTTGGCCGGAAATACCTCCTGAAAGATCAAAAAAGAATGGTTTTTGGGCGAGTTTACCTCGAACAAATATTGCAATACCACGTAATTCTTCATTTTTTATAGTATCTTTAAAAAACCCAATGCGCCAATAAATATAATTATCTCTAAATTTTTCCTTTGCCCATTCATTTTCAATTGATTTTAAGTCGGGGAATTTTTTCTTTTCTTCTTGGGTCAACTCTTTAGGAAAATAAAATTCAAAATCTTGTCCAAATTCCACCGGCATGGGCTTCTTATTTATAGAAACTGAAAAATCGCTATGTTGTTGAGTGAGTAGAAAACGACGGCCAAGTTCAGTCAACAATTTTTTCTCGTCTATGGCAAATTGTGATTTCAAAAACAATGTAACTTTTGTGCCATGTTTCTTTGTTAGTTTCTCGTCAGGATCTGAATACTTTATTACATCTATTTCTTTTTTTGAATTGCCGGATTGATCAATTTCATATATTTTATCCAGATCCATGCAAAAAACTGTATTTTCACCGTTTTTTAAAGAGATAGTATCAATAGTTATCTTATTTGCGATTCCAAATCCCGCAAATTTTCCTATGCCTTTACGGCCAAGTACAGGTCTCTTTTTACCAATAGATTTATCAGACCTGGTATCTTTACGTCTATCGCGACCAACCTTTAAAAAATATTTCTGACATTCATCAAAAGTCATACCATGCCCATCGTCATTTATTCCTATACTATTTTTTGTTATTTTTATATTTACTTTCTCAGCATCGGCATCCCAAGCGTTAGCTACCATTTCTGAAATAACATCTGCCGGCTTTTGATACATTTGGATACCCAAATGACGTATTATTAAGGATTGAATATCAAGGACCAATGTCTTATCGGGTTTTACTTTTGACATTTAATCCTCCAAACCTATAAAATCCAATATTTTGGCCTTAAGATTATCGCTGTTCTTCTTTTTTATTTCGCAGCCCCAAATTATTAAGTAATCCCACCCTGCTTCCCGCAAATTTTCATAATTTTTGCTATCACGCCCTTGGTTTTTTGCTATTTTTGCCGCCCAAAAGGATGTATTTGTCGAGGGCAAGTGTCCACGTTTACAATCATGACCATGCCAAAAACATCCGTTAATAAAAAAAGCTTTTTTCTTTGTAGAAATAAGAATATCCGGTTTACAGTCCAAACCGGCGTATGAAAATTCATACACATAACCTAGGCCGGAAATAAGCGATTGGATATATACCTCCGGAGCCGTATTTTTATTCTTGACGGTTCTCATTATTAAAGAACGTTTTTGACTATCAAATATGTCCGGCATTTTGTTCTCTAATCCCCTGTTTTCCCCTCAATTGGACACTTTAGGCCCAATCCAGCATATAACCCCTTTTATGATCTTACACCTAAGAATAGCACTAAAAAAGGAAGGCGACAAGAGTTAAATACTTAGCCTCAATATCCAAATTTTTGCAGGAATCTCCCCAAATATCATACCAAAGTAGTATACCCACCGCCCTAAATGCCTTTTACCCTTGGCTTATGGAGAAAAGGCAATGGGAAACGAAGCGGAATTACATACCCTAATCCCTCTGGCGGACTTCAAGGCGATCCTCGGCATTGACGACCGGGAGGATGCTCTTTCGCGCTATTGCCTTATGACCGCCACCTTCACCATGGAGCAATACTGCAAACGGCGGATTTTACGGCGGAAACATACCGATTACCTCACTTTTACCGGGGAACATATCTTTACCCTCCGGGAATATCCGGTACGGAAAGTCCTGTCTGTTCATGCCGCTACTTCGGGGGCTGTGTTTGCCGGGCAGCCCCTCTTTGAAACGGCAAGCCTTGTAAACCCTGAACATTTCTATTGCCTTCCTGACGAGGGAATACATGAGGATATTCCTTTTTCCCTCGTTCTGCGGCCCCCTCTGCGGTTGCCCCGTGTGGAAGGGGCTATCCGTGTCCGGTATCTGGCGGGTTACTTGCCGGGAAAGGCCCCGCCTGACCTGGCCTCGGCCTGTCTGGAACTGGCGGCCTGGAACATGAGCCGTTACCGGGGGCGGCGGATTGGGTTGACCGGGGCTGTCCGGGGGAAGGGGCAGGACGGGGAGCATTTGGAACCGTCCATGCCAGAGAATGTCCGGCAGCTCCTTGAGCCGTATAAGCGGAGGGTTATATAGGGATGACGGATATGACAGATAAAAAGGGTTTATATATAGAAGAAATCATCATAAATTCCCTGAAATTCCTGCTTTTCGGGCGGGTTAATGAGCTTTTAAGGGAGGCGGAATTTCTTATTCCACCCGTTGAGTTTACCCATAAGCCCAACGGGGGCTATTACTCCATCACCCCGGAATTGAGTATCTCCACCTGTGAGCGGAGCGAAAAAGACCGGATTGTCCTTTTGGACGCTTACAAAGT
>JAISQR010000404.1 GCA_031274035.1 Treponema sp.
CGTTGTTCCAAGGGAAATACCTGCCTAAAAAAAGTACAAGCCTCCTGATACAAGGGGTACTATACTATTGGGATATAGATGCGTAACGCTTTAGTGAAAAGCAACATTTTTGCAAAAAAATTAAACAGGTCTGATAGAGAGCCTTTCCCAAAAATTGTATAAATTTGCCCCCTCTGGCTCCTGGTTCGGCGCAGATGCCCCCTCCGCCCTTGTTAAATTTTAAAGAAGAGCCGCGCTATGTGGAAATAAATGACCAGGGATGCGCCGTCTACCAATGTAGTGATGATAGGCGCTGCCATGATAGCGGGATCAACCCTCAACTTTTTTGCCAGGATAGGGAGAATACAGCCGACGCTTTTTGCCGTGATGATAGTTGCGATAACGCTGAGTGTTACCGTAACAGAAAGGAGCAGATTCTTACCCTGCATTAAGTAGATACGGGCAAAGTTGGTAATACCGAGGACAAAGCCGCAGAGCAGACCTATGCGGACCTCCTTCCAGAGTACCTTGAATATATCACGGACATTAATTTCGCCAAGCGCCATACCGCGGATGATAAGCGTGGATGACTGGGCGCCCGCATTGCCGCCTGTATCCATGAGCATGGGAATAAATATCACAAGGATAGGAAGAGCCGCCAGGGCATCCTCGAATCCGGCAAGAATAGCGCCGGTAATAGTGGCGGAGAGCATAAGTACAAGAAGCCAAACTATGCGGTTTTTAGCGTGTTTAAAGATACTTGTTTTAAGGTAAGGATAGTCCGATGGGCGGAGCGCGGCCATCTTTTCAAAATCTTCGGTCGCCTCCTCCTCAATAATTTCAACAATATCGTCAACGGTGATGATGCCGACAAGACGGCGTTCCTTATCAACAACCGGTAGAGAAAGAAGACTGTACTTTTTAAAAAGGCCGGCTATCATTTCCTGATCAACGGTAGTATTAACGTAGACAATATTGGTATCCATTATATTGCCGATATTATCCTCTGGCTCGGCAAGCATGAGCGTCTTGGCGGAGATAACGCCGGTGAGCAGGCGGTCCCGCTTTATCACATAACTTGTATAGATAGTTTCCTTGTTAAGACCCGTCTCGCGTATGTATTTGAAAGCATCATTAACGGTCATATCCTCTCTAAGATCGACATACTCTGTCGTCATAATGCTGCCTGCGGAATCGTCAGGGTATTGCAGCATCTGGTTTATAAGTTTCCTTTTTTCGGAATCGACATTCCTCAGAACCTGCTTAACAACATTTGCAGGCATCTCTTCAATAAAATCTACCGCATCATCGACAAACATCTTGTTGATAATCTCGCCGATTTCGTTATCCGTCAGAGCTTCCACAATTATCTGTTGCTCATCGCTCTCCATGTGCGAGAAAACCTCGCCGCCGATACTTTTAGGAAGACAGCGGAATAACTGCACCAGTTTTTTCTTGCTAAGATTTTCCAACGTATCGGCAATATCGACAGTGTTCATTTCCGCAGTAATTGCCTGGAGCTTCGCAATATTGATGGGGTTTTCGTTTATTATAGAAAGGATATTTTCGTTCATACCGCTACCTTTATAACATTGATTTTATTGGAATGCGCGGGTGTAATACCCAAGAGCCCGCTAAGAACCCGCTCACCGGTTCGCGGGGGAGCTTTAGGGCGAGGTAGTTCATTATTTAGGAGCCCCACAAACTCCCAAAGGAGCCCCGTTAATCGGATTTTTTGCATGAATATGCAAAAAATCACCAAAGTCCCACAGGCTGCTAGGAGTTTGTTGCGCTTCGCGCGTAAAATGGTATAAATATTCATAAACATGAATATTTATACCTTACAAACTCCGAATACTCGGTAGAGTACAGCATGCCCATTGATCGGGATTTTTTGCATGAATATGCAAAAAATCCACAAGTGCAACAGGCTGCTAGACCTGCTTCCCGCTCCGCAGTTTTTCTTCAAAACGTTCCAGCGCCTTGCCGGAAAGCCCCTCCTCACTTCCGCTTATTTCACCTGCCGCCCCCAGCCTTTGCTTAAGCTCGGCAAATTCTTCCCGAGAGAAGGAAACCGCCCCTAAAATATGCCGCTCGAAGGATTGGCAGCAAAGGGGGGCCACTTTTTTGCATATATCGAGAAGTACCTCCGCATAGGCACGTATCTCCTTCTGTGCGTGGCTGTCCAGACGGAGTTCAAGAAAGTGAAAAAGGTTGTGCATATCTATCTGCCAGTACCATTCCGTGTAGAGGGAGAGGGGCAGATTTATCCGTGCAATCTCGCGGGCAAGCCCCCTCTCGATAAGGCATGTGTAACCGGTATATGCCTGCTCCTGACCGGCGGAGAACGCTGCACGTATCTTTTCAGCTTCGTCCGCCTCAAGAGGCTCCGCGGAGCGGCCCTGTTTGTTGTTACTGTCCTGGAGGGCTATGCCGGCAGGTGCGGGAATGTAAAAATCGTCCTTCATCACCGAGTAACGGCCCGATATCTCGTTAAGCCGGGCGGTACGGTGCCTAACCCACTGCCGGGCAACAAAGATGGGCAGTTTGATATGAAAGGTAAGCTGCACCTGCTCGAAGGGACTGGTATGGCGGTTTCTCAGCAGATAATCGATAAGACCGGCATCCTCGCGGTAGGACTTGGTTCCCTTGCCGTAGGAAACACGTGCCGCCTCGGCAACCCGCTCGTCGCCGCCGAGGTAGTCCACCAACCGGATAAAACCTTTGTCCAGCACAGCAATTTCTCTGTCCAGTATTGCTTCTGCTTCCGACACTACGCAATGAGCCATAATTCTTCCTCCTGCTGAAATGAACTGTTAGTAGATACTTTATAAATGACACTAAAATGAATATTCCTATTTGAAGTAAATATTGTCAATTCAAATTTCAAATATATTGAGGCTTTCCCAAAACTGTAACTACTCAAGTTTATACGATATTTATACGTGTTCTCAAGTGCTTGGGGACCCTGTGGGTCCCTCACAAAGGGGCAAAGAAACCGCTCCCGCTTGGTCGCGGCATTAAAGCCTTTCGCTCCAATCGGCTCATTTGG
>JAISQR010000518.1 GCA_031274035.1 Treponema sp.
TTCTCTATTTTGACATGTCCCCGCTGCTTCGGCAGGAGGGGGGCTATCCGCTTAAACTGTTTTAGGGTAAGTTCCATGCCCTTAGTATATCACATTTTATTAGTGTGAACACGCCCTAACAGTTTTTTTGCTGCTTCTGCGCTTATATCTTTTTTATAGCGAAGTCTATGTTCCAGGTTTGCCCAAAAATCCATTGCTATAGTCCTTAATTGAACCTCTACCTTCATGTTCCGTTTTTCATTGTGTAAAAATATGGGGATTTCTATTATTAAGTGAAGGCTTCGGTACCCGTTTTCTTTGGGCCGGGCGATATAGTCTTTCTTTTCCAAAAGAGTAATATCGTCCTGGCGAAGAAAGCAATCTGCCAACACATAAATATCATCAACAAAAGGGCATATAACACGAATTCCGGCAACATCGTGAAGATTTTGTTCTATAGAATCAAGTGTGAGTGGAAACCTTCTCTGCCGCAACTTTTTTCGTATGCTTTCAAAATCCTTGACTCTGGTTCTTATATTATCAATCGGGTTTCGTTCGTGTAAGAATGATAATTCTTCATTGAGAACTTTAAACTTTGTTTCAACTTCCATAAGGGCGCATCGGTAATAGGACATTAATCTTTGGGCAGGCTCAACTCTTTTTTGAAAATCTCCAAAAAATTTATCTTCAAGTTTTTGAATTTGATTCTTGAAATAGTCCAATGAAAAAGCCATCAGGGTATCCTGTGATCACTCTTTATTGAATTCCGAGATGGTATGCTCAAGAATTGAAGCGGCCACAGAGATCGCGTCATCGTCTTTCCCGCGAAGCGCGGTATTGGCCGCCTTAATGGGTTCCTTGAATAAAGCTCGGGCTTTTTTAAATTCATCTTTATTTTTTTCTTTAATCAACTTCCGCTCAATTTCCTCAGCCTGTATGATGAGGCCCCGGAGCTTTGAGCGGGTTTCCCTGCCTTCACGAAATTTTTTGTCCTCCCCGGCGTATTTTTCCGCATCCTTTATGGCATCAGTGATTTCAGACTCACTCATATTTGATGAAGTTTCGATGGTAATATCCTGGGCCTTTCCGGTTTTAAGATCCCTAGCGGCCACATTGACAATACCATTTGCGTCAATGGTAAAGGTTACTTCAATTTGTGGAACTCCCGCCATAGCCCGCCGTATTCCTTTGAGCCTGAATTTTCCAAGGCTCTTATTCTGACTTGCCCGGGGACGTTCGCCTTGTAGTACCTTAATTTCAACGGAACTTTGAAAGGGCGCCGCAGTAGTAAAGACCTTGCTTTTAGAAATGGGAATGGCGGTGTTTCGTTCAATCAAGCGGGTACACATATCTCCTACCGTTTCTATTCCCAATGAGAGGGGAGTAACATCAATAAGGACAAGGCCCTTTACTTCCCCGATGAGTACCCCTCCCTGTAAGGCCGCGCCCACGGCGACACATTCATCTGGGTTGATACCCTTAAACCCATCCTTCCCGGTAAGGCTTTTTACCTTGGCCTGTACCGCTGGTATCCGGGTTGAACCCCCAACGAGTAAAACCTTGCCGATGTCGTTTTGGGTAATATGGGCATCTTCCATTGCTTGTTGTACCGGGGCTTTGGTAGCCTCGACCAGATGAACGGTAAGTTCGTCGAATTGCTGTCTGGAAAGCGGCAGATTTAAATGCACGGGATTTATTGAACCTTTAATCATTCTGGGTTTAATTCCCCGCCCTTTAGGGCGTTAAAACTGGGGTTGTGGGGGATTTGTTCCCCCACAACGCCAAGATTTCAAGGAGAAATCTTCAATACCCCGCCGCTCTGCGGCGGGGATTTTTTATTTTCACCGGCCATCCATTCAACAAGACAAGCATCAAAGTCATCTCCCCCCAGATGATTGTTCCCTGATGTTGACAATACTTCTATCACCCCGTCTTTGATGTCCAGTACGGACACATCAAAGGTTCCGCCCCCTAAATCAAAAACTACTACTTTTTGGTTTTCATCCTTATCAATTCCGTAGGCAACTGCGGCTGCGGTAGGTTCGTTGATGATACGCCGTACCTCAAGCCCGGCGATACGGCCCGCATCCTTGGTCGCCTGCCGTTGGGCGTCGGTAAAATACGCCGGCACGGTGATCACTGCCTCATAGACCCTTTCACCCAAATAGGCTTCGGCATCCTGTTTCAGTTTGGCAAGTATGACGGCGGAAATTTCCTGGGGGGTAAAATCCCTGCCGTCTATCCTCAGTACGGTGCTTGTTCCCATTTCCCTCTTAATGGAACGTTTGGTTCGCTCGTGGTTGGTTACTTCCTGCCGGACTGCGGCCTGTCCCACCAGGCGTTCCCCGTTTTTGGCAAAGGCGACTACCGAGGGAGTGGTACGTCCCCCCTCGGCGCTGGGGATTATGACCGGCTTGCCATTTTCCAATACGGCCATACAGGAATTGGTGGTACCAAGATCAATACCGATAATACTGCCCATAAAAATAAACCTCCATGAAATGCATTAACAAGGACGACAGCAGAACATACAAAAAATTTGCGCCAAAAGAATACGGAGTACGGTTCCGCCCAAATTTTGCATGGAAAACCCCCGATTCTCTCCCGCTTCCCGATAGGCAAAACTGCCCCGCTGAAATTGCGCGTATAATTGCCGGTACTGCATATTGTCCGGCTCCATTTTGGCCGCGACTCCGCTGTGATTAAGGGCCAGCACCCGGTTTCCCGCTCCCGCATTTGCCAAGGCGCTGTAATAATACCAGCTTGCCCCTCGTTCATTTATTTCTTCCAACTGCCGCAGGGCATCCGTGTATTGACCGTTTTGAATGAAAAGCCGCGTTCGAGCCAAAAGCGGGTCCTCCCGCTCTCTTTCAGACTTCCATGAGCCGCCGAAAAAATCCTCAAAACCGCCGAAACCAAAATCAAATCCCCCAAAGGGATCGTTCCCCCGGTATTGTTCTTCCTGCCGCTGAGGGCCGTAACTGCCATCGGTCTGTTCATAATTTGTCCCTCCGGTTTTCCCCCGGTGTATTTCCTCATACGCAGCGTTGACCGTCCGCATCTTTTGCTCGGCGTTCTTGTCCCCCGGATTGATGTCCGGGTGATATTTTTTTGCCAGCTTGCGGTACGCTTGGGTAATCTCATCATCCGTCGCGGAAGGGCTAATGCCCAAAACCTCATAGGGATTCTGCACGGCCTTCCCTCTTTTTACTCCGGTATTTTTGCCATATCCCTGAATACAGGATATTGTGCAGGATATGAAGATCCCGTTTAAGGGGAAGTTTATCAAAAGCCGCGGTACATTCCCCGATTATCATGGTGAGGGCTTGGGTATAATCCATTGCGGTCTGCGCGACCAGGGGATTGTAGCGGCTTTTTTTTAAATCCCCTTTCAAATCATTAACCGCGTCCAGAAGATAGATAAATCGCCCCAGGGCTGAACCAAAGGCACGCAATACCGGCTCATAACCGTCTTCCCGCCACACAAAAAGTTCACCCAGGAGGGAACCAAAACAATTCGCCGGCAGGTCAGGGTTAAGCTCATTCCTCTTTTCCATCATTGACAGCATCTCAAGACGTTGGGCAATAACAATGGACTGCCGGGGCCATTTTTTGAGTATTCCGGGCAGCAGTGGTTTTAACGCTTCACTTCTTTTTTTTGCGCCCGCTTTATGATCATCATGCCAGTCGTCAAGACACTGATAATAGCTGATGACTATGTTCATATCTGCGGCGTATGCTGAAACCTCGGTAGTATAACAGGACTGCTTTGAAAAGGGATGCCTCACACAAACTGCGCAGTTCCTTGTTTCCGGCAGCTCATATAACGACGAAAGCAGTATTGAGAGGAAGGTTATGTCGTAGCTCAAGCACCTCCGGCCCTTTGTACCATAGGCTTCTCCAAGGGTATGGCATAAGCCGCAATAGGCTTCACGGTAGCGCCTTTTTTCATTGCTTAATAGTTCTTGCTGATTGGTAACGATATATCCAAACATGGGTATTACCCCCTCTGTAAAAATTTTTTGCCGCATCGGGGGCATTTTATGCTTACTTGCCCCACTCCTTTTGGGACCCGCAGATGTTTACGGCATATAGGACAGGAAAAAAAGCGATAGGTTTTGCGGCCCTTCCATTTCTCTATTTGCCAGGAAAAGAAAGATGTTACTTTGATACGGCATCCAAAATAAATTTCCGCTTCCTGCGTCCGTTTATGCGTATTCCGGGACAATGAACGGTATAGGGAAATAGCAAGCAAGGCAAGGGCCAGCGTGTTAAGCCAAGGAAACCGTACCGCCATTGAAATAACGCAAAGTCCAAGGGCGGAAAATGACAGAACCCGGTTGAGTTCGTCATTTCCATACCTCCCGCGCACAAATTGCTTGATTTTTTCCCACACGATCATCAACTCCCCATGATATTGGCGGGGGTCCGCATCATTTTATCAGTCAGATCAATCAATTCATCCTTGAATTTGAGATATTTGTTGATTTTGAGGCGATAATCAACCCAAATAAGAATCACGGTAATGAATCCCATCGAGCTTATTACCAAATTCTTTATCATAGCGGCAGAGCCCAAAAACAACCCTTCAAAAGGCCATACACACCCAACAAGGATCAGGGTATGTATGATCCTTTTTCCCAGTTTAGGTCTCAATTCTTCAAGCATAGATACCGCAATTGATATTTCCGTCATTATTTATGTCGCCTTTTTACTCCTTCATTCTACCCTTAAATTTTTACTACAGATATTTTTTTTAATATTTGCAGCATTTGAAATAAAGGAAAGGAAATCATTTCACTTTAAGTTACTGGCACCGGTTATTATCGCGATCTTTCCTTCCAGGATGCCCATAACAAATCCTCCATTAGATATTTTTCGCTATAATTATAGCATTTGAAACAAATATACCATTTTTGACTTGACAGGTCAAGAAATTTAATGAAAAATTAGAAAAAAGGAACAAAAGAGAGAAAATGTTGCAAAAAAAGCCAAATCGGGCGGTAGAACGGACAAAAGGCTGGATTTTCGGAGCCCTTATGTCCCTGCTGGATGAAAAACCTTATTCGAAAATCAGCATCTCCGATATTATCGAAAAGGCGGGGGTGGCGCGGACGTCCTTCTATCGCAATTATGCAAGCAAGGATGATGTTTTCATGCAATACCTTGACACTCTTTTTAGCGGTGTGATACGCAAAATGAAAGAGAGTTGTCGGCAAACGCCCGTAGAGACCCTGACGATACCTTTTAGCGTCCTCATTGAACACTACAAAATCATCGAGAAATTGTTACAAAACGATCTTGAATATCTTTTGCTTTCATTCGCCGATAACTACGAGGTGATTTTATTGAATATATACCAGGACACTTTGCCGCAGGAGGAAAACTTGATTTTTCAATATTCGATCAAGTATCAGGCAGGGGGCATTATTCGATTGATAACCCATTGGCTCAAAAACAATATGCCTCTTTCTCCTGAACAAATGGGGTCTATAGTGGCTGACTTTGTAAATCCCTTCAAAGCACAAAACCGCAGTATCACCGATTTATTGGTACAAATAAAAAATTAGCGGAAACGATAACGGGGGTTTGTTATGCCAAAAGATCTGCACAGGCTTGTTCCTCTGGCCGATTTCAAGGCCGTTCTGGGGGTGGATGACTATGGGGCTTTGACAGTAGAGGTGGAGAAAATAGAAGTCTTGGGGGATTACCCCGTATCCCCTGGGTTCAACACGAGGTAGGTTCAGGCAGGACATTTCCCCACAATTCCGAAAGAAATTTGAGCATTTTGCGGAAAACTCCCATTGGTTTGGTGGTGGGGCACGTTTACCCTTAACCTATGGAACACGGCGATCCGCTCTATTCACTGATACCGCTCCCCGACCATGCGGAAAATCATAAAAAAGGACTTTTACCATCCATTTGAACTATGGAAGCGGATCTTCATTACAGGCCGAAAGGACGGCGTTAAGCAGGGTTTTGGAATAATAGCGTTTTTTTGCAAGGAACTGCAAAAAGAAAGGTTTTAAGTTGGATATATATTTCTGCTCTTTTGCTTTGACAAGAACTGCCAGCGTCCCAAGACAGGAAATATTGCGGGACTCGGCTTCTGTACGGGCGAATTTGTCATCTATTAAAAGCTGGTCGGCATGGGATTCTTCATATAACAAAATAGCTTCTGTTTCTCCAAGGTCTATTCCGTCAAGAAAAATGTCTTTCTGTTTAAGGGGAATAACGTTTGCCTGAAACCGGCTTACCTGTGGAATATTGAATGTTTCAATTTGGTCAAGAAGTTCATCCCATACGGCCTCGGGGATTATCACTTTCTCAAAGATTTTTTCCAGAAGATCCAACTGGTTGATGACAGCCAAGGAGATAAGAGGGCCGGTATCAGATACGACGATCACACGGCGGCCTTGAGGTTTTTTATCTTTTCAATATCTGCCATGACATCGGCAATGGTAAGATTAGAAATCGGGATTTTATTGTCGGAAAGAAATATTTCAAAATCTGCCCTGGAGAGCCCTGAAATTTCAGCCGCTTTGCCAATGCTAATGAGGGCTTTCTGATATAAATTGATAGCCAGATACAGTTTTAATTCCTTCTGAATATCATC
>JAISQR010000542.1 GCA_031274035.1 Treponema sp.
CTTCCCTCCGCCAGGCCGACGGCTAAGCCTTCCCGGTCCGCCAGGTTCCGCGCCCTTGGCGATATGGGAATCCGCCCCGCCTCCGGCCGGACCGGCGCGGCTCCCGGCTGCGCCGCGCCCTCCGCCTCCGGACGCCCCCCGCCATCGGCCGAAGCCGCCGCAGTGGAAACCGCCGCAACCGCCGGCCGGGCCTCAGCCCCGCCGCCGGACCCCGCGCCGGCCAGGGCCGCGCTCCAGTCTTCACCCGCGACACCGATAACCGCGATAGCCTCGAGCACCGGAACATCGTCCCCCGCCATACGGAGCAGCTTCAGGACCTTTCCCTGGGCCCCCGCGGGTACCTCAAAAGTTGCCTTATCGGTTTCTACCACACAAACCGTGGTGTCGGCTTCAACCGAATCCCCCTCCTGAACCTTCCATTCATCGATAATACAGGATTCCACCGTGTTCCCCTGCCGGGGCATGATCAGAATAAACGCCATAACAACTCCCTATTACGAATTTTCATACTCTTTTTATAGTAACTCCCGCGCCGGTCAACTCCCGGAACGCCTCGTCGGGTAAGCCTGAATCGGTGAGGATCAGGTCCATTGCCGAAAGGGGGAGGACGCTGGAAAAGCCGATTTTGCCGTATTTGCCGGAATCCGCCACCAGTACCGTGGTTACCGCGTGGGCCTTCATGGCTTTGACGATCTCCGCCCCCTCCATGAGATGGGTGGTCATCCCCCGGTCAAGGGTGAATCCGTCGGTTCCCACAAAGGCAAGCCGGACGTTGAGCCGGCCGATGGTCTCCAGGGCGATAGGCCCCACCAGGGATTCCGTGGGCCGCCGGAATTCGCCGCCGGTCATGGTTATCTGCAGGTTGGGATTCATCCGGGCGTAGGAAAAAACCAGGGTCGAATTGGTAACGATATGGACATCCCGCTTTCCCGCAAGGTAGCGGGCGATAAGGGCGGTGGTGGTTCCCGCCTCAACCATGATCACGTCCCCGTCCCTCACCAGCTCCGCCGCGGTACGGGCGATGGCGTTTTTCCGCTCCGGGTTCATCTTTTGCCGCTCCAGAATATCCCGGTGTATACTCGGCGAGGCCCCGCCCCGGGTCCGGTTGAGCCACCCCTTCTCCTCCAGGACCTTGAGATCCGCCCGGATGGTTACCTCCGACAAGCCCAGTTCCCGGGCCAGGACGGCTACGGACACCATACCGTCGGTGGAAAGCCTGTTGAGGATGGTCCGTTCCCGTTCGTTTAACTCCGCCGTCAATTTCACTTACCTTTCGGAATGCTTTCATTCAGATTGTCATTCTATATCAGATTGAAGGGAAATGCAAGAGGGCCAGCGGCTAAGTTCTTGAATTCTGTCCAAATTTAGTGGTATCCTTTACTTTCTAAGGAATAGGTGAATCATGATCCTGTTAATCGCCGATGATGAAAGAAATGTCCGCGAACGTATGCGGAATATTCTGCTGCACATGGATTTGGGGTTCAGCGAAATACTTACAGCCTGTGATGGAAAGGAGGCGCTGGAGGTTTCCCAAAAATGGCGCCCGGAAGTGATCATTACCGATATTGTAATGCCGGGCTTAAGCGGACATGAGCTGGCTTTTAAAATTCAGAAAGAAAACAGTGCCTGTGTAATCATCTTTATCAGTGGGCATGATGATGTATCCTATCTACAAAATGCCATTGACCTCCATGTGTTCCGGTATATTCTTAAGCCCATTGATATAGACAAGCTAGTGGAGGTCATACACCTTGCCGTAGAGGAAAGCCATAAGCGTAAACGACAAAATTTTGATACACTCTTCCAAGGCGTTTATACACTGGTTCAGGAGCATGCCCCCATAGCGGAGATCCGCCGGGAACATCTAACGGTCCTTTCCGGCCGCGCTCAGGATCTGAACGAGGACCTTGTCGGTACAATAATTCATACCGCGAGTCTGCTTCTTACCATCATTAACGAAGAACAGCTTCTTACCTGCAACGGTAGTTTCGCGCTGTTGTCATCCCGCGGAATTGCTCAATGCAAAACCCTGGAAGAACTGGTGGAAAAGATCGGCGGGATATACGACCACCTGGAAACCTTGGTCAGGGAGGCTTCGGGATTGAAATACAAACTGATACTGGAGAACGCCTGCGCTTATATTGAAGAACACTATATGGAAAACATCGGAGCCGGTGATGTTGCCAAATACTGCGGCATTTCCGCCGGGTATTTAAGTAAGCTTTTCAGCCGGAAGCCCTTCGAGTCGGTACCCCGTTACATTACCGAAGTACGTCTGCGCCATGCTCTTGATATGATCTTTCAGGGGAAATACCTGCTTACGGAGATTGCCGGCCGCTGCGGCTTTTCCAGTGAAAATTATTTTTCCAAACTTTTTCGCGGCCGCTATGGCGGTAACCCCAGCGATATTAAAAAATCGGGCATGAAGAATGACGGACTATAATTCACGGCGCATATCCGCTCATTTTAAAGTTGTGCTTAGTTTTGGCATATTTTTTGTGTTGAGTTTTTGTATTATATATTGGGGATTTTACCAGAGCGCTATCAGTACCGTTCGCCGTACCGCAATAGATTCCCTTAAGATGTTATCCGGCCAGATCGTGCAGCAGCTCGACAAAACCTTTTACCAGATGCAGACCATAGCCAGGCTCTTCGCGATTGATCCCGCCAATCGTGAACTGCTGGATACCAGGGGCCTTACTTATCTGGAACAGCTCAAGAAGTACTGGGTCCTGGACGAGCAGCTCAAGGTTATAAGCAGCTATTTCAGCGATTATCATCCGGCAATTTATTTAAGCGGAGATTCCCTGCTTGCCCGGGAAGACACACGGTTTCTGGATAATAAAAAAATTCTCGAAAAGGAAGGTGACGGCCGGTTTTCCGGTTTAAACTTTTCTTTCTGGAAATATACTGATGAATTTACCTCCGTGAACGGCAGAACGGAAGGAATTTCTTATTATCATAAAATAGGGGCTTTGTCGGACTCGCCCTTGGATATTTTGGTGATCCGCCTGGAAGTAAGCAAAGAGACAATTCTGGGCATTTTCCATGCGGGGGAGAATAGTGGTCCGGCGGCTTATTATCTTCTGGACAATGACCGGGAAATTGCCCTTGCGGATGACGGTGCGCCGAAGGCGGATTTCCGCCTGTTCAGGGAACTGCCGGAATCCGTGGAAATAAATGGTCTCAGGTATCACCTATTCTACAATCCGATCCGTACCAACGATATGCTATTGGCGGCGGCTATTCCCGAATCATATTATAACGGGGTATTGTTAAAACACCAATTTTTATATTTGACTCTGATATTACTACTGTTTGCCGCCTTTTTCGCGGTTATGATCTTTACCATGAACAATCTGGTACGTATAGAAAACGAGAAAAAACGTTCCGAATTGGCGGCGCTGCAATCACAAATAAAACCTCACTTTATATATAATACTTTGGATAGTATTAACTGGATGGCTCTGGAAAAAGGTAATATAGACGTATCCAAGGCGCTAGTACATCTGGCGAATTTTATGAGAAAGAGCCTGGCGGTAGATAGCGAATCGGTAACCGTGAATGACGAGATAGATCATGTACGGGACTATGTGGCAATAATGAACTCAAAGTCAGACTGCAAAATAACCCTGGAGGAAGACATTGAAGAACAGGTCCGTAAAGTACAGACAGTCAAGTTTCTCTTGCAACCCCTGGTGGAAAATGCCGTCATCCACGGTATATATGACGCAAAAAAAGGCGGCGGGATAATCCATATTTCAGGCCGCATGAAAACAGGCCGTCATCCGGAAGACACCGTGGAAATTACAGTCAGCGATGACGGCGCGGGATTTGAACCGGCTTCCTCCTCCGGAGGCTTAGGCCTGTACAATGTGGAATACCGGCTGCGTCTTTTCTACGGACACGGCTCAGGCTTAACTATAAAAAGCAGAAGCGGCGCCGGAACATCGGTAATCATACGGTGGAGGCAGAATTAAATTTACCGCATTAAAGTGCAAAAATTTATCTATGTATGTTAAAAATTTATCCTTGTATCTTCAAGAGTCCGGGAATAATATATAGGCAAAGTCTTTGCGGGGTAGGAAATGAATATAAAATCAAAATTTTTTGACGCGAAAGAAATTACCGGCGGGAATTCGGAAAAAACTATCGTCATAGCCGGTCTTGCGGGGGAGCTATGCTACTTGCTGGAAGGCCGGGAGCGGGCATTGCTCATTGACACCCTGGCCGGAGCGGGAAACCTTAAGGCCTTTGTTCGGGAACTTACGGATCTGCCGGTAACACCCGTCCTTACCCACGGCCATATGGATCACGCCGGCGGAGCCTTTGATTTTGCTTCAACAGAAATTTATATACATCCCGCTGATATTGCAATGGTATACGAAAATAAAGTACAGGAACGCATTGGGTTTGTTGAAAGCACGAGAGTGCGGGAGGACGATTTCACGCCACCGGTACCGCTTAAAACCATTCCCGTATATGACGGGCATATTTTCGATCTTGGCGGCAGGAAGATAAAAACCATAGAAGTACCGGGTCACACCCGGGGTACATTGGTGTTTCTGGACAAGGGTATAAGAACCGTCTTTTCCGGAGACGCCTGTAATGCCAACACCTTACTCTTTCTGCCTCATGCCGCGAGTATAGAAGAATATAAACAAGGGCTGCTGCACTTTAAGACATTTCAGAGCGATTTTGATATAATGTACGGCGGACATGGATTGTTTTCGGTGCCTAAAGTCATCATTGATGAAGCCATTGAACTTTGTGATGATATTATGGAGGGAAAAGACGATCACATCCCTTCAGAATTCCTGGGCCGGCCCTGTTGTTATGCCAAAAAAACAAAAGAGCCCTTCCGGCGCGAAGACGGCAAGATCGCCAATATCGCCTATAACAAAGAAACCGTTTTTAAAAAATAGGTATTACGTTTCCGGTAAAATACTATCCCCTGACAGTGTAAAAATTTATATGTAAATTCGAAAAATTTATTCTTGCACGAATATAATACTGTGGTATCCTGAAATCATCATAATTATTTCGTTGGAGGAACCTATGAAAATTAACCGAAAAGCTACAGGTGCGGTATTGTTAATATTATTGATGGGTATCGGCGTTACGTTGATGTCTTGTCAGAAAAAAGAGGCGGGAGTCACCGTGTCCGTTCAAGAAAACGATGGGCCCTTCGTACCATACACGGAAATGGTAACCATACTGGTACCGATAATACAGCAGAATGGAACTAACGCACCGAAAGGGGAAACCCTGGAGGACAATTTTGTAACACGTTTTTATACCGAAAAACTCAATATCAAGTTCAAAAGCGCATGGACAGTTGATGAAACCTCGGCTAATGAAAAGCTCAACGCGGCGGTGGCAAGCAATGAATTACCGGATATGTTCAACACCAATGTGGAAACATTGGGACGGCTTATCAAGGCTGGGCAAGTTCAACCCCTGGACGAAGTATATGAAAAATATGCAAGCCCCAGATTGCGTGACATTGTTGAATCCCAGGAAGGGCGGGGGCTGCTGCCGGGTTTTGTGGACAATAAACACTACGCGCTGCCCATAGTGGCCGATGGATTTCCTGTAATGATGTTTTTCCGTAAGGACTGGTTGGACAAACTGGGCTTAAAGGTTCCCGCAACAATAGATGAAATGCTCATTGTCGCGCGTGCATTCCGTGACAACGATCCGGATGGTAACGGGATAAATGACACAATAGCGTTTGCCCTGGATCGTGATTTTGGCCAAATTCGCGCGGGGATTAATGCGCTGGGGAATCCTCTTGGGGCGTATACAGGCATATGGATCCCCGACGGATCAGGCGGGCTTGTGTACGGCGGTATACAGCCCGCAATTAAAGAACTCCTGACCCTGATGCGGCAAATGTACGCGGAAGGACTTTTCGACAAGGAATTTGCAATCAAGGACGTCAACAAAGCCGCACAGGATATTGCCGCGGACAAGGTCGGTATTTATTCGGGACCCTTCTGGGCACCCCTGTTCCCGCTTATGATGAGTGTACAAAATAACCCATCGGCTGACTGGGTAGTAAGTCCGCTAATGGCAAACAAAGATGGTAAACGGATCGTTCAGACAAGCATTCCTATATCGGGACTTTTTGTTGTCCGTGCCGGTTACCCGCATCCGGACGCCCTGATCAAGGCGATGAATCTTTGGGCGGAGATGTTTCATGGAGAGTATGCGGAAGATTTTAATCAACTTGTGGCCACAGAAAAATATATTGATATTATGGGTGTTTGGCAAAATTACAATTTACCTTATTTTTTCCAGCATCCTGACAAAAATATTTACCTCTCCGACAATGTAATCGAAGCATTAAAGAAAAATGATGAAAGTATATGTTTTAACCAGGAAAGCCGCAGAACTTATGAGGCAATTATAAACGGCGGACTGGAAGGCTGGGGGCAGAACAAAGTCTTTGGAGAAGGCGGAACGATTCAGATTTTAAAGGCATACAAGGATTTTGTACCTGATGAATTTCTGGGCGCTCCAACTACAACCATGACATTACGAACCGCAACGCTTGAAAAGCTTGAAAACGAAGCATATTTCTCCGTTATCATGGGCGAACCCGTTGACACTACCTTTAACAAATTCGTGAATGACTGGAAGTCACAGGGCGGTGATCAGATCACCAAAGAAGTGAATGACTGGTACAAGTCGGTTCGACAGTAAGGAGAATATATGTTGACGGTATATGATTTGCGGACTGAACATTTATCAAATCCTTTGGGTATTGATAATCCAAAACCGCGCTTTAGCTGGAAAATCTCCGGTGACCGCCGGAATACTCTGCAGGAAACATGGCGTATCATAGCGAGACATGGCAACAGCATAGTATGGGACAGTAACGTGGTAAAAAGCTGCGAATCTCTCGGCGTCATATATGGGGGATCGGAACTCAAAAGCAGGCAGAGTATAACATGGGAACTCTTTGTTACCGCCAACGGGGAGTCGGCGGCTGGCAAAGCCGGTTTTGAAATGGGCCTGCTGGAAAAGAACGAATGGAAGGCGAAATGGATAGAAAGTGAAGAAGAGGTAGATGATTTATTAAAGCCGCAGCCATCGCCTTATCTGCGAAAAAGATTCACCGTAAAAAACGGGCTTATTCGTGCCAGGGCATATCAAACGGCCCACGGCCTATACCGTTATTGGATCAATGGAGAATCAGCCGGAGACAGGGTTTTTATGCCGGGAAACACAAGTTACTACAAAAGGCTGCAGTATCAAACGGATGACATAGCGGATAAACTTAGCCAGGGAGAAAATATCTGGGCCGTCCGGCTGGGCGATGGTTGGTGGCGGGGAGCGGTTGGTGCGTTCAAGACCAGAAATAACTATGGGGATAAGCTCCAATTTCTGGGGCAGCTTGTATTGGAATACGCGGATGGATCAGTAGAGTATGTCATATCCGATGAATCCTTTAAAGCATCCACCGGCGGCTTATTGCAATGCGATCCTATGTTTGGAACCGTATATGACGCCGCAAAAGAACCTGTCGGCTGGAAACGACCCGCCTTTGACGACAAGGCATGGCGTAATGTTCACCATGGTGACGGCGGATACGGTGATCTTACAACATTGATATCCGAGGCAAGTGTCAAAGTAAAAGAAAAAGAACGGTTTGAGGGCAGACCTTTCATTGACAGCGAAGGAAACAAGGTCATTGATTTTGGTCAGAATATCGCCGGATATGTATCAATGACAATACGAAATTCCAAACCCGGCCAAAAAATAACATTGGAACATGGCGAAGGGCTGCGTCATGGATGTTTTGATTTTAGCAATGTTATTTTGGACGCTAACCAAAGTAACAATGCGTTCCAAACAGTGATATACTACGCAAAAGGTGAACCGGAAGAATATTATTGTCCCGAGTTCTCTGTATTTGGATTTAGGTATATCCGTATAACCGGCTATGATCAAGAGATAATGCCGGGTGATTTCACCGCCATAGCGGTATACTCGGATCTGTACGAGGCCGGCGCTTTTAAATGCTCTGATGACAATATCAATAAATTGTTTCAAAATATCAGATGGAGTCAAAAGGGCAACTTTCTTGATGTTCCAACAGATTGTCCAACAAGGGAACGCGCTCCGTGGTCGGGAGACGCGCAAATTTTCTGTAAAACCGCGACAGAGTTGACAGATGTCTATACATTCTTTGAAAAGTGGATGCAGGAAATAGTAGTTGAACAGGCTTATGACGGTCAGATACCTTCTATCGTGCCCTCGATTATGTATCATAACGCCAGTTGCAGAGATGCCATGTCAGAAGCGATGAGTAAGCGATACGGCGATTCTTTTGACATTATGGGCGCGGCAAAAAGTGAAATAGGCGAACCAAATATGATTGACGGCGCGGCGGGCTGGGGTGATGTTGCGACCATTGTTCCCTATACGATATATCTTTGTTACG
Source organism: Treponema sp. (assembly GCA_031274035.1). Classification (GTDB taxonomy): domain Bacteria; phylum Spirochaetota; class Spirochaetia; order Treponematales; family Breznakiellaceae; genus JAISNI01. The sequence continues at coordinate 8,453 of JAISQR010000542.1, forward strand.
GAGATCGCAAAATACTGGAAAATCAGTATCTCTGTGCAAAGAAATGGGTTGACTATATGATTACCCATGCCAAAAACCCAAATCCGCTCTATAAGAATATGCCTGAATATGATACCTTTACCGACGGCATATGTGATGCGGAATACATATGGGATACTGATTTTCATTGGGGAGAATGGAGCGAACCTGATTTTGACGGACATCTACCCGAGGATTTTGTGGGCGACCGAATCCGAAAGGGGAATGCCCTAGTGGCAACGGCATACCTGACCTTGTCTGCGCGGCTTTTAAGTAAAATAGCGTCCGTTTTGGATAACAGGGAAGACGCGGAGAAATATTTTGCGATAAGTGAAAAGACAAAAACAATGTATGATAAATACTTCTGTTCAGATGACGGCAGTATCCTAAGAACCGATCAGAATCGGCAGGCGCCGCTTGTCCGGGTATTGGCATTCGAATTATGTTCAGAGCGTAAACGTTCCGCCGTAGCTAAATACTTGGTAAAATTGATCAAAGAAAATGATTATCACCTGAACACAGGATTTTTATCAACACCTCTATTGTTGAACGTTTTGGCGGATACGGGGTATTCGGATATTGCGTACAAATTGCTGGAACAGACGAGTTCTCCGTCATGGTTATACCCGGTTACAGAGGGAGCGACTACGATTCTTGAAAGCTGGGTCGGTTTACAGACATATTTCGGGTCCTTCAATCATTACAGTTACGGGGCCGTCAGTGATTTTCTTTTTAGCCATGTATGCGGTATTAAACCGTGCTTTGAAACACCGGGATATAAGCATTTTATTTTAGAGCCCCTTCCCGGCGGAACCTTAACTAATGCTGAGTACACCTTTGAAAGCCCCTATGGAAAAATATATTCATCATGGAAACGTGATGGAGAAAAAACGGAATATAGATTCATCGTCCCTGCGAATACTACCGCCAGCATTCACCTCCCCGGCAAGGATGTAATTGAAGTGGGCAGCGGGGAATACAACTGGAGGATATGATGGCTAATTACCCAAACATTTTTAAACCGCTTCAGGTTAACGGCATAATGCTTAAAAACAGAATCATAGCGGCTCCGGTAAGTACCTACGGATTTAAAGTATCTCCTGTGGAGGACGTTGAGAGTATAGCGGCAAAAGCGAGGGGCGGGGCGGCTCTTGTAATCCTTGGCAGTATTCCGGTCGATGACAAAGAATCCATGATTATGCCTGAAGCCAGCAGTCTTATGGGATTTAAACAATCCTTATACAACGAAGAACTAAGCGCTATACATCAATACGGCGCCAAAGCTTCTGTTCAACTGCAACACTGCGGATTCTGGGCAGTACCAAAAGATGGTGCCAATCTTGTTGGCCCTTATACATTTGACAGAACGGATGACTATTACGGAAATTTGAAGGGGATCCTGAACAACATCGGCATGGGCGGGAAAAGTATAATAGGCATTGACGAAGCTAAAATGGAGAAAATATGTGATATGTTTGCACAGTCCGCTCTTATGGCAAAACAGATGGGATTTGACATGATAATGCTGCATTTTGCCCACGGATGGCTTCCCGCACAGTTCCTGTCTCCGTTTTTTAACAAACGAAAGGATGAGTACGGCGGCAGTTTTGAGAACAGAATACGTTTTCCGATAATGATAGTAGAACGTGTACGAAAAGCGGTTGGAACGGATTACCCTGTCGATATGCGCATAAGCGCTACAGAACGTATCAAGGGAGGGATAGAAGTTGATGAAACCATTGAGTTCATCAAACGCATAGAAGATAAAATTGACATGGTTCATATATCATCAGGTCTTGATAAATTCCTTAGGCCAACGACCTATGTTGAATCTATGAGCGTATACCCCCATCTGATCAACGCGATTTTTGCCGGAAAAGTAAAAAAGGCCGTTAAAATCCCCGTGGTTACGGTCTCTGGTATTACAGAACCTGACGAGGCGGAAAATCTTATCGCCGGGGGAACCGTTGACGCCATTGCCTTAGGCCGTGCGTTTATTGCCGATCCCGAATGGGTAAATAAAGCGCGGCATGGTGTAGCGGAGAACATCACGCCCTGTCTCCGCTGCTGCTCCTGTTATGTGGTAGCCACCGAAGGTATCAGTCAGGGATGTGCGGTGAATCCGCAATATGGGAGGAAATTACGCCTTGCGGCGCAGATAAAATGTGCCGAAGAGATAAAAAATGTTGTAATCATAGGCGGAGGTCCCGCAGGGATGAAAGCCGCGGTTGAGGCCGCAAAAAGAGGGCACAGGGTAGTTTTGTTTGAAAAACAGAAGGAGCTGGGAGGTCTGATACGCATATCTGATTTTGATAAGGGAAAAATCGATATGCTTAATTATAAAAAACACCTCATATATCAAGTGACCCATTCCAACATCACCTTGAAACTTGGTACTGAGGCAACGCCGGAATCGGTCAGGGAAATTAATCCTGATGTGGTCATTGTAGCGATAGGATCGGAGCCGATAAAGCCGCGTATTTCCGGCATTGACGGTGACAATGTAATGGATATTCTGCAGGCGCATTATGACGAATCTGCGCTGGGGAAAAAAACAGCCATCATTGGTGCCGGTCCCGCAGGCTGTGAATTGGCGCTTTCATTATCAGGTTCCGGACACGAAGTACTTCTTATTGAGCAAGCGGAAAAAATCGCATCGGCGGGTAACAATCTTTACCGTGCGGCGATAGAAGAATTGTTTGAGGATTCAGATAACATTACTTGTTTGACCAAAACGATATGTACCGAAATTGGGGATCATTATGTCAAAGTTAAAGAGATTGGAGAATCCGGCCCGGACTCAGCAGGAGAAAGAACTTATAAAGCGGATCATGTGGTATATGCGGTCGGCATGAAACCGCTTAAGAAGCAGGCAGAGGTATTTTACGGAATTGCGGATGATACTAGAATAATAGGTGACTGCACCGCGCCGAGACGCATCAACGAGGCATCCCATGAAGGATTTTTCGCGGGTTTGACATTATAAGCGCCGATGTACGGAGAAACAACATTATGGGCAAAGCGATCGATTATCTTAAGCTAAAACGCACTTGGCAGTTACACCTTATGCTGCTGCCCGCCGTAGCATTGCTCGTCATATTCGCATATATACCGATGGTTGGTATCATTGTGGCCTTTCAGGATTATCTTCCGACAAAAGGTTTTTTCGGTTCCCCGTGGGTCGGCCTTATGAACTTTACCTTTTTGTTTGGCCTGCAGGACTTTACCTTAATTATCAGGAACACATTGGTTATATCAATATGTAAGATTGGTCTTGGCCTTGTAGTGTCAATATTTTTTGCCATACTCCTTTCTGAAAGTAATCTATCAAAAACAAAAAATGTTGTGCAGACGCTGGTGTTTTTCCCTTATTTTATATCCTGGGTGATACTTGGCGGCGTTATCCTGGACATGTTCTCGCTGGACGGCGCCATCAATCAGATAATTATATTTTTTGGTATCAAGCCGGTTATGTTTTTAGGGGATCCGGTCTGGTTTGTCGTAACGGCTGTCATTACCGAGGTGTGGAAAAGTTTTGGTTACAATATGATTGTTTTTTATGCGGCGATTATGAGCATTGATGTCGCGCTTTATGAAAGCGCGACAATCGACGGCGCGGGAAAAATCCGCCAGGTATTCGCCGTAACCATTCCAAGCATCGCCCCTATGATCGCGGTAATGGGCCTGCTCAGCCTGGGAGGGATTCTTAATGCCGGCTTTGACCAGATTTTCAATTTATACAACCC
>JAISQR010000048.1 GCA_031274035.1 Treponema sp.
GTGCGGAGGTCCCATGGCGCATCTTTTTTTGTCCTTTAATTCCGTTGAATTTTTCTATCCTTCCTCCCTCTATCCGATCTTAAAAAATATAAACTTTGAGATTTCCCGGGGCTGGACCGGCATTGCCGGGGAAAATGGTGCGGGCAAAACTACCCTGTTGCTCCTCGCCGCGGGGCTTTTGCGTCCCACCGCGGGAACCGTCCGGCGGCCCGATGATATCCTCTACTGCCCCCAGCGGACCGATGAAATCCCCGGCGGCTGGGAGGATCTCTTTTTTGCCGCCGACAATGCCGCGGGCCGTCTTATGGATATCCTTGGGATAGAGGCCGATTGGCCCTACCGCTGGGACAGCCTTAGCCACGGAGAGCGAAAGCGGTTCCAACTGGCAATGGCTCTCAGGCGGAACCCGGTCATGCTGGCGGTGGACGAACCAACCAATCACCTGGACGGCGAGGCCGAAGCCCTGGTACGGGACGCCCTGGAAGAATACACCGGTCTGGGGCTTCTGGTGAGCCATGACCGGGCCCTGTTGGATCGGCTCTGCGGGAACTGCCTCTTTCTCCGGGAGGGGGCGGCGGCTCTGCGGCCCGGCGGGGTGTCCCGGGGGCTTGCCGAGGAGGAACGGGAACTGGCGGAACAGCGGGGTTTACGGAAAAAAATCCGGGACGAAGGGGAACGGCTTGCGGCGGAGGCCGGCCGGCGGCGGCAGGTAGCGGAGGGCTCCCGGAACCGGCTCTCAAAACGGCGGATTGATCCCGGGGATCGGGATACCCGGGGAAAGATCAACCTGGCCCGGCTCACCGGCAAGGACGCGGTGGGGGCCAATCAGTATAAACGGATGAAAAACCGGGCAGGCAGGGCGGAGGAAGCCCTGGCGGAAGTTACGGTACGCCCTGAACGGAAACGGGGCGTCACCCTGGGGGGCAGGCAGGCCAGGGCCGACAGGCTCTGTTTCCTTGAAGCGGGGAGTATCCCCCTGGGAGAAGGGCGAACCCTCTCCTTCCCGGACTTGTCGATAGGCCCGGAGGACCGGATCGCCCTGACGGGCCCCAACGGTTCGGGGAAATCGACCCTGATTCGCCATGTGCTTGACCGTATCCCCAAAGGGCTCCCCCGGCTCTACCTGCCCCAGGAGCTTGACGGGGAGGAAAGCCGGGCCGTACTTGACGCGGTACTCCGGGAGGAGGAAAAGTTCCGGGGGGAGATCCTCGCCCGGTTCTCCCGGCTGGGCTCCGATCCCCGGCTGCTCTTCCGGTCGGCCCTGCCCAGCCCCGGGGAGATACGGAAACTGCTGATCGCCCGGGGGGGTTTTTACGAACCCGCCCTTATCATCATGGACGAACCAACCAATCACCTGGACCTGGTCTCCGTGGGTTTATTGGAGGCCGCCCTGGCGGAAAGCGCCGGCGCCCGGCTTCTGGTGAGCCACGATTCGGTATTCCTGTCCCGGCTTAGCAACCGGGAATGGTCTATCAGCCGGCGGGGAGGGGATTCGAGGCTGGAAATACACTATACCATCCGCTAATAACCCCGTTCCTTGTCCACGGGATTCCGCAGGGGCTCCCCCCGGACATAGCGGCCCAGATTGTCCAGGGCGATATCTAGGGCGAATCTGTCGTAATCGTTCCGCAGACCCGCGTAATGGCCGGTGATAATGACGTTTTCCATGTCCCAGAGGGGCGAATCCGGGGGCAGGGGTTCCCGTTCCGTAACGTCCAGCAGGGCGCCGCCTAACCGTCCGGTTTTAAGGGCTTCGATTAAGGCGGCTTCGTCGGTGGTAGCCCCCCGGCCCACGTTGATGTAGAGGGCATCCCGCCCCATGGCGGCAAACTCCGCCCTGCCGAACAGGCGTTCCGTCTCCGGCGTAGCGGGGAGGATGTTCACCACCACATCGGCCTGGGGGAGGAATTCCCGCAGCCGCGGAGAGGCCGCAATGGTTAGCAGGGGGTCCGGCGGCCTTGCCGTTAGCTCTGCCGTCGCCCCAGCCACCGGGCCCGGGCCTTCTGCCGGGGGGACGCTGCGGCGGATACCGATAACCCGCATCCCAAAGGCCAGAGCCGCCCGGGCGGCCGATTGACCTATCGCGCCATAACCCAGGATCAACATGGTTTTTCCCGATAACACCGGCAGTTCCGCCGGGAGAAACTGCCGCCACTCATGCCGCTCCTGGGCGGCAAAAGCCCTCCGCAGCTGCCGGTTCCGGGCGAGGAGCAGGGCGAAGATATGTTCGGTTAGCTGGGGGCCGTGCATCCCCGTGGTGGAGGTCAGCCGGAAAGGAAGGGCCTTGACTTCGGGGTACTGCTGCAGCCGGTCCGCGCCGGCGGACCAGAGCTGCACCCACTTGAGCCGGGGCATCCGGGGAATAAGGGAAAAGGGCAGGTCCCCAAGACCTATTTCGATCTCAGCCAATATCGGCTCAATGTCGCCCTTGTCCATTGAAACGCGGACTTCCCGGCCCTCCCCGGCCCGGCTGAGCCGTTCGGCGGCGTCGGGGGGAAGCAATTCCCGTGGCCGGGCCAGCAGGATGATTCCCCTTTCGTTTTGTTCTCCGTTGTATTGATCCATAGGCCCATAATAACGGAAAATAGGTACAGTGAAAATATCAGCAATTCTCACATTGAGAATTATTGTGAAAATACGGTATGTTAAACGGAGGAACCATGAACCGGCTGCAAATTGATGAGCATACCCTCCTGCGGTATGGTGAAGAACAGGACGCCCCCCTGCTTCTGGAATTTATCCGGGGCCTTGCGGACTATGAACACCTTCTGGATTCCGTAACGGCCACCGAAGCGGGACTCCGCCAATCGGTGTTCCGGGAAAAACGGGCCGAGGTGATCTTCTGTGAATACGACGGCAGCCCGGCGGGGTTTGCCCTCTTTTTTTACAACTATTCAACCTTCCTGGGAAAGCCGGGCATCTACATAGAGGACCTGTTTGTAAAACCGGAAATGCGGGGAAAGGGGCTGGGGAAAAAACTCCTAAAATACGTGGCGGCCATCGCGGCGGAACGGGACTGCGGCCGTCTGGAATGGGCATGCCTCAACTGGAACGAACCCTCCATCGCCTTTTACAAAAGCCAGGGGGCCCGTCCCCTTTCGGAATGGACCACCTACCGCATCACCGGGGAGGGGATACAGAAACTTATCATTTCCTGAAAACAGTGCCGCATAAGTGTACGCATATGGGGCGGAGCCCCTTTGTGGGGGACCCTGCCCAAGCACTTGAGAACATGTATAAATATCGCATATACCTGAGTAGTTACGATGATTTTTCTTTTCCGAATTGAAGCCCTTTGGATGCTTTGCGGTTCTCTTAATTAATCACTCTTTTTTATACCGGAAGCTCATGCGCTGAATGGGTGAAGGCCCCAGTTTAAGGAGTATCTCACGGTGTTCCCTGGTGGGATAGCCCTTGTGCTTCTCGTAGTGATATTCAGGGTAAAGCCATGAATAGCGCAGCATCATACGGTCGCGGGCGGTCTTTGCAAGGATAGACGCGGCCATCACGCTGGGGACAAGGCTGTCGGCCTTAACCAGGGCGCGGCAGGGAACGGCTATGTCGGGAACGTAAAGGCCGTCAACTACGGCTTCAATGTTTTGCGCTCCAAGAGGGGATGCGCAGGCGCTTTGTATAAACTCAAATGCGCGTTTCATGGCAAGAAGGCTTGCTTTAAGGATATTGAGGCAATCGATCTCCGCAGCGGAAGCCCAGCCTATGCCCCAGGCAATCCCCCTTTGGTAGACTGCCTGCATGGCATAGTTCCGCTGCTTTTCACTAAGTTTTTTTGAGTCGCCAAGTATTTCTACCGGGAAGTCTTTAGGAAGGATAACCGCGGCGGCGCAGACCGGCCCCGCCAGGGGGCCCCTCCCGGCTTCATCTATACCGCAGATCACCGGTTTACCGAATCATTCCAGGTATTGGGTTTATCAGGCGGGGCAAAAGCCCGGTTGAAGCCCTGTATACCTTCCCGCGTATAGGTATCCCCAAGAAGATGGGTAAACGAAATAAAGGCATTGCCTCCTACCATGCCGGCGCCCAGCGGCATGGGCCGGCTGTCCCCTAACGTTAGCGACTTTCCTGTAAAAACCTCGGAACGCCTGGCGCTGCCCGTAAAGCTGAAACGGCAGCCGGTAACGCGGGGGCTGGTATCCCTAAATTCGAGCGCGCAGGCAAGAAAAGACGATTTTACCGTAATGCCCGTTCCATTGAGCGTTGTTTCCCCTCCGCTTACAATCAGCGCCGTAACATCTCCCGCGCTTACCGATATTGAGCCGCCTATTATATCCAGTACCGAATCCGCGGTTTCTATACCTCCGCTGTAGTCCCTGGCCGAAACCGACACGGAGGTTTCTTCAAACCGGAGGCGGGTGTTACGGGCAAGCGCCAGAGCCGCCGTCCTCTGACTATCCACCCGAAACCGGCAATTACCGGCTTCCACCGCGCCTCCCTGTATATCAAACAGAAGACAGTAGATACCGTTCAACTCTATATCGGCGCTTTTAAGCAATACGCTGCCGTTCCGGACCGTAATTGCAGGACGCCGCCCTTCCCCTTTTATAGAAGAGAGGATGCGTGAATCTTCAATGCGGCAGACGCTGCCTTCGCCCGCACTTAAAAAAGAACCCGAATGTTTTACCGTACATTCCGAGATCGACAGATCCGCCCCCTTTTCCAGTTTAAAGAAAACATCCCCGTCGTCCGGTCTTTCCAGAACAAACCCTGTAAGGCTGACCGCGGCGCCGGAAAATTGTATGCCGATACCGGAAGAAAAGACAATGCCTGTTTTATAATCCCCGCGTTCCCAGGAACTGTTGTAACAGCCTTCAATGACAATATCCCTGCCGATTGCAATATCTTTCTCAAGACGAAAATTCCCGGTAAGGCGCAGACTGTTCCTCGTCTCCCGTTTGGCAAAATCCAGGGCTTCATCAATGGAGGTAAAGGGGCGATCCCTGCTTCCCAGGGCAAGATTATCGTTTGATACGGGGCTGTGAACGGAAGAAACATAGATAGACAGAGGATCGAGAAAGAAATTGCGGGCCGTAAGGGGGCTCCGGTTTCCCGCACTGTCGGCTGTCCATGCCTCAAGATGCACCTCTCCAATTTCAGTCTCAGTCGAGTTGAGCAGTAGATTCCCTGTCCCTGAAAATTGTTCCGTTTTTCCCGATTCATACCGTATCCCCGCGGTAATATACAGAGTCTCCTCCCCGTCTCCGGTTGTTTGACCGCTTATACGTAAGGGCCCCCGCACCCATACGCCTTCGCCGGGAACATTCAGAACCGGAATAGCGGGGGCAAGCCGGTCTATACGCCGCTGTGCAAGAATGGTCCCGTCGTTTTGTATAAAGGCCCATTCCATATCCTCACCATCGCATACGTCAAAGAGAGACAGATCGGGAAGATCCAGAAAAGAAACCGCGTCGGTACTAAATTCCCACTGTCCCGCGCCGGATTCTTTTCCGTCCGCGGTCATTTGAGTACCGTTTTTATTCGGGGGGAATTTACGACAGACTAAATGCCCGGTGATTGCCCCTGCGGGCATCTTATCCGTGTTTAAGGCTTCGATTACAAGCACCGACGATTCCTTCTGCGGATCATCCAGGCTTGAAATCCAACGGAGGCTGCCTCCGGCCGGAGGAATACAGAGCGGGGTATCACCGTCAAGCCAGGTCTCGTACTGCTCCAGTGCATAGCGGATAGCCCCCCTATTCCCCGGCCACACAAGGACACGGCTCCTTCCGGCGCGGAGGATACGGGGCCTGTCCTGGACGGAGGCCCCTCCTTCAGTCTGCAAGTCAGTAAAACTTTCGGAGGTACTTCCCCCGCCGCTGTCCGGCGAATAATTACCCGGAAGTACCGATGGGGGGCCGCCGTCCAGGGTAAACGCAAAGCGGTAAACCCCGTCCCCGGCGGCGATATGCAGAGGAACCATACGGCGGACGCCGGGAGACGGCCTTAATGTCAGGACATCCTCCCTAATGGAAGGCGTTCCTCCTATGGCCCACAGACAATCGGGCGGAAGGGGGATATCCTTCTCTGTAATTACAGACTCCGCTTCCGCCTGGCGGAGCGCGGCGGAAGCGGGCAGGCCGCCATCTCCTTCTTTTACCTCATAATCGAGCGTCTTTTCCTCTGTATGGCCGTTAGGATAGCGGATCAGTATACGCAGCCTAACCCCGCCTGTCTGGTTGATCAACTCATTTCTCTGGTAGACCGCGGCGCCCGGACCTGCCGGATCGCTCCCATCGCTGGTCCAGAAAATTTCCTTTCCTTCGGTTCCGCTTAGGACCAGGCGCTGAGGATTCTCCCAGATACCCGCCGCGGGATTCTCTATTCTGACGGAAGGATACTCAAAGAATTCGGCGCGGGGGATAGAATAATTTCCCGCATTATCACCCGACCATACCAGCGCGGACAGGGTAATTTTTCCCCTGCCCGCGGCATAGTCATTTAGGAATTTTTTTATAAGGGCCTTTATTTCTTCGGAACCGGTAATAAGTTCCGGTTCCGCGCCGTAATCAACATAGGCATAGAGCGCCGTTCCCGCTTCTTCTTCAATCTGAAGGACCTCAGCGTCTCCGCTTATGCCGCCTTCATCCGGTACGGTAAAATTCAGCCTGGGCGGACGGGGCGGCTTTTTGTCCAGATAAACGGAATAGAACCGGGTTTCCAGTATCCGCTGATAGGGGAGCGATCCAAGCCGTTCCGCCATGATGATAAATTCCTTTTCTTCGCCGGGAAGGACTTTCAGTTCCAGGGAAAATGAACCCGGCCCCCGGTATATCTCCGTATTCCCCAAAACCAGACGCAGGGAATTCCCCTGGGGTACGGAAAACCAGAATTTCTGATCTTCGCGGAAAATACCTCCCTGCGCGTTGGTGATTATCCCTTTTTCTTCCGCGCCGCCTTTCTGCAATGGGATGAACAATAAAAGCAGAGGCAACACAAATGTCCGCATGATACGGCTAAAAAAATAAATGTCCTTATTCATCATTGGATCTGTTTATCATCTGGAGTATATTCCGTAACACGGGATCCTGCCTATAATAATTGGCATCCAATTCTTCGGCGGACAAACCTACAAGCTCATGGCTCATATAATGAATCCATATATCCTCATCTTTAACCGAAAGCTCATGTTTCCGGCACCAGTAATCGGGCTGTACGGGCAGTTGATCCGGCTTGTCGTAGAAGTACTTGTAATCGTGTACCGCTACCTTCAGATCCTGACGCGGAATGCCTTTTTCCAGGATAATCTCCGCAAGGTAATTGACGGTTCTGCCCGAATCAAAAATATCATCAACTAAAAGCACTCGGTCGCCTACCCGCAGATGCTCCGGCGCATAGGTCCAGCCTTCCACCGATATTTTTTCCTGCTGGCGGACATCCGAGTAGGATCGCGCTACTACCGCGGCATAGTATACGGGCCTGCTCCCCCTCCGTACTATTTTAAAATACTCGCTTATCACATTACCCAGATAAGCGCCGCCTCTTAGGGACACATAAATGACATCGGGAATAAAATTATCATGGTAAATCTGAAAGGCCAGTTTTAAGGCGTTGTTCCTGACCGTATCGTAGGGAAGAAATTCCTTTTTCATAACGATTAGTATACTCGTTTTAGGGGATATTTGTCAAAACGTCCGGCGCCTGTTTAGCGGTTGGACTAAAAACACGGATAGATAAAAACCGCGAAGACGCCCGGCCTGCGGGTCTGCCGAAAGGCAGAAAAGCGTAAACAGTCCTTATGCGCAGTTGTATTTTGCTTTTATACTCTTTTTAATACTATTTTTTACCTTGACGGGAACCGTCTCCCGCCATAGGCAGGAGACATACGGTAATTCCTTATTGTGCTACTATTGCGGGCGTCCACTCGGACTCGCAATAAGATTCGTCATCGAAATAAGCATATACTTTTACCGGCACACCTATTATAGCGGGATCGTCATTCGGTACTGTCCATGTATTCGTTACGTTGGTGGACGCGATGTTAGTTTCATAAGTACCGAAATCCCCCCACCAGTCATACCTTACAGGTACTTCCGTAGTATCTGTAACGGTTGCTGTTAGCGTATCTCCCACTTTGGGGGCGCCGCCCGTGCCGGTTGCTCCGGAAATCTCTACCTTGGGACCGGGGGGGGGGGAGTATCGTCCTCTAGCGTACAGCCCGCAAAAACCAAACCAAATGTCAGCGCTAATGCCGACAGTCCCAGGAAAAACAGATTTTTCTTCATAAAAAATTCCTTTTTAACTATGTCATTTTGCGGCATAGTGAAATTTCTCACCCACAAGGGCGAGGTCTTAGTATCTTTAGATATTATAAATATTGATCTTTTTTGTCAAGTTTTACATTTTTTTTTACAATTTTTAGCCGCAAAATTCACAATATAATTGCGTATACCGTTCCGGCTGTATGACGTAAAACCCGCCGCGAAGCGCCGCGCCAAGAACAGCGCGGCGGCTTGCCCCTTTACCCTCCTCCGTTGGTTCCGCCATTATTCCCCCCATTGCTGTTTCCGCCAGTGTTTTACGACCCAGTTGAGTTCGTGCCTGTGCCTGTATCACACCCAACAAACACCATTCCAAATACCAGCGCCATGACCAACATTACCACCCAAAAACCGTTTATTTTCTTTTTTCAGCTCCTGCTCTTGGTAATACAACTTTCTAAATTGGCCGAAAAGGTGAATACGTCCGCCCATTATATAGGCATGATAGAGATGGAACGGATAGCCGCCGCCTTGGAGATAGATTCCCCTGAGCTGTTTTCAATGAAGGCTTTCCCGTTGGAATATATAAAAAAATATCAGGAATTGGTTTTAGCCGATGTTGAGGCGGCTATTAGCGGCCGGATCAAAGAATTGGAGCAGAATTTGGGGAATGTTCTAGGAGCCTGTGGGACTTTGGTGAATTTTTGCATATTCATGCAAAAATTCCGATTAATGGGGCTCCTTTGGGAGTTTGCACGGTATAAATATTCATAAATATGAATATTTATACCGTTTTATGCGCGAAGCGCAACAAACTCCTAGGTAATCAGCCATAGAATTGTGGGTCAAGTTTAGAGTATGGAAAGGGGGTATATGCCCGTTAATTCTTCCTCTTCGTCCCCGCATGGACGCAGGGCCGGCTATTCGGAAATTTCAGATTTTATGCCGCATACCATTTTATGCGCGAAGCGCGGCAGGCTGCCGGCTGTATTTCCATACTTGCAAATTATTCCAAATATATTATAGTTAATAATATGATAGATCATGTTGTTATTGATACCTTAACTCTTATGGCTAAGGATTTTGCCGGCAAGTGGAAGAATCTGATTCGCAAAAACCCGCAGTTAAAGCACTACAATAACCTGAGCGATAGTACCCTTATCGAAGCGGATGCGTTGTTCTACCCGCTGTTGGCGCGGACCCTGGATCGCGGGCTTGACAAGACGGCGGTAGGGGATTTTTTTGTCAAACTGGGAAAGAACCGTGTCCAGGAAGGTTTCCCTGTTTCGGAGGTGATCTACGCATCCAACCTGAGCCAACAGATAATTATTAATTATCTGATGAACGATTTCGCCCTCGACAACCCTGTCAGGATGTATCAGGCTATGGGTATCGTAAACAAGGTGTCGGAATTTTTCCTTCTGGGTTGTTTCTATCTTATCAAGGGTTTTCTGGAAGAGACCTATGTCCGTATGAACAAAAACGACGCGGTTTCAGAAGAACTGCTAAAAAAATACTTTAAGGATGATTTTTTCTTTAAGAACGATTGATGTAACTTTAGGACTAACGGGGACGGCGGTACTTGAAAACACGTATAAAACAGCGCATACACGAGGGGCCGCCTTGATTCTTTTTCAGGTTTTTTTTATTCTTTAAAGCAGATTGACGGTATAAATGAACATAAAAGAGTCGTTAGAAGAATTCAGGACCATTATCTCAATTCCGCTTCCGCCGGATAAATCCCTGCGTTTATTCGGCATGGAAATTACCTCTATTGATATTAACGAAACGGTTCTTGCCTCTTGGGTAGTAATGGCTATCCTTATAGCCGCTTCCCTCCTTTTAACCCGCAAGTTGCAAGAGATACCCCGGGGCGCCCAGATCTTCCTTGAGTGGGCTGTAGAATTTCTGGATAAATTTTCCCGCGATAATTTCGGCAAACGGGCAAAAGTCTACGGCCCCTATATAGGAACGGTTTTCCTCTTCCTCCTTACGGCAAATATTATTCCGGTACTCTCCCCCATGTCTATTCCGGCCTTCGGCCTTGAGCCGCCTTTTACTATCAAGCCGCCGGCCAGGGACATTAACTTTACCGCGGCTCTTGCCGTGCTCTCCATCCTTATTGTTTTTTTCGGCGGCCTTAGGGCTCGGGGCATAGCGGGCTGGGCAAAGAATCTCCTTCATCCTATACCCATGATGCTGCCCTTCAACCTGCTTGAGTATATCATACGGCCGCTTTCGCTCTGCCTCCGGCTTTTCGGTAATATCCTGGGCGGCTTTATCATCATGCTGCTTATAGAACTGGCCCTTCCCGTACCTCTGGTCGTGCCGGTGTTTCTGTCCCTGTATTTCGATATTTTTGACGGCTTAATTCAGGCCGTTGTTTTTACTTTCCTTACGACGCTTTTCGTTGCGGAAGCGGTGGAAGTTGACTAGGAGCCTGTTGCACTTGTGGATTTTTTGCTCAGTGTGCCTTTGGCACACCTTCATGCAAAAAATCCCGATCAATGGGCATGCTGTACTCTTCGAGTATTCGGAGTTTGCAAGGTATAATCGAACCTCCGGTTCGCATTCATATTTATGAATATTTATACCATTTTATGCGCGAAGCGCAACAAACTGCTAGGGAAACTCCTATACCAGGGTGCGCGCAATCCTCACAATATCGGCAAAGACGCCGCCGGCCGTTACCTGGGCGCCGGCCCCGGGGCCTTTTATGACCATAGGCAGAACCGAGTAGCGGTCGCTCGTGATAACCACAATATTGTCGGCATCCTTCAGGGAGAGGAAAGGGCTGCCGGGGCCTTCGGTACGGAGGGATATCCGCGCGGAACCATCCTCGATAACGGCCACATAACGAAGGGCGTTACCCTGAGCCTCGGCTTCGCGGCGGCGGCTTTCAAAACCGGCGTCGTGCTTTTCCAGTTCGGCAAAAAACGCATCCACGCCGGCCGCTTCAAAACAGGCGGCGGGGAGTATAGGCTCTATGGCAACCGCGTCAAATTCCAGACTCATGCCGCATTCGCGCGCCAGAATCAGGGCCTTGCGCGCCGCGTCCATAGCGTTAAGGTCATCACGCGGGTCGGGTTCGGTGTAACCCTTGGCCTTGGCTTCACGGACAAGGGCGGAGAAGGGTTTGCTTCCATCAAAATTATTAAAGATAAAACTTAAAGTACCCGAAAGTACAGCCTCAATACGCCGGACCCTGTCCCCTGACAGATGGAGATCGCGGAGGGTAGAAATAACCGGCAGGCCCGCGCAAACCGTTGTCTCGTAAAGGTAAGGGATGCCGGAATCCTTTGAATAACCGGTCAAGGTCTTATAGTAGGCAAAGGAACCGGAATTAGCCAGCTTATTGGGCGTAATAATAGGGATAGCCGACTGAATAATGCCGGCGTACTGATCGGCGACATCGCGGCTCGCCGTACAGTCGCAGAACGCGGTATTCGGCAGGTTAAAAGCTTTCATTTTTTCGATAAAAGTTTGAAGATCGAAGGGCAGAATCCCCTCCCCTCCTTCCCTGAGCCTCGACCTTACGGTTTTTGGGTCCAGGCCTTCCCTGCGGAAGATCATATTCCGGGAATTGGCCGCCCCCGCCAGATTGATACGGACATGGTGCTGATCCGCAAGGATTTCCTGGTGAACGGCAAGCTGATCGACAAGGGTGCCCCCGATAAGGCCGATGCCGATAAGAAAAAGGTTCACCGAGCGCACGGTCGAAAGAAAAAAGGCTTCGTGAACCGCATTGAGCGCCTTTTCCTCATCCTGCCGGGCTATTACCGCCGAAATATTAAGCTCCGACGACCCTTGGGCAATAGCGACAATATTGACGCCGTTTCTCCCCAGGGCATGGAAGAACTTTCCTGATATGCCGGGCGTACTCTTCATCCTCGATCCTACCACCGCAATAATTGAAAAATCCTGTTCTACGACCGGCGCGTCAATAACGCCGGCCTCAATCTCTTGGGCAAATTGCTCTTGTATGGCAAGCCCGGCGTTTTCAATATCTGAGGGAAGCACCGCAAAACAGATGGAGTATTCGCTTGAACTTTGGGTAATAAGAATGATATTGATACGCTTCTGGGCCAGCGCGCCAAAAAGACGGGAAGAAAAGCCTGCCACCCCTACCATACCGGAACCCTGAATGCGGACCAGCGCAACATGGTTTGTAGAACTAATCCCCAAAACAGGAAAGCCCCCGGATACCGGCTCCTCGGTGATCATAGTACCTTTTCCCAGGGGCTTAAAGGTATTCCGTATCCAGATTGGAATACCCTGTTCCAGGCTCGGCCGTATGGTAGGAGGGTAAAGCACCTTGGCGCCGAAATGGGAAAGCTCCATAGCTTCAATATATGAGATATTTTCGATAAGAAACGCATTTTTTACCAGCCTGGGATCCGCCGTAAGGATACCGTCCACATCGCTCCATATCTCCACGGTTTCCGCACCCAGGGCCGCGCCGAAAATAGCGGCGCTCAGGTCCGAACCGCCCCTGCCCAGCGTAGCGGTCTCGCCATGAACCGTGGAACCAATAAAACCTGTTACAACATACAGGGGCTTTTCGCGCCGCGCGTTAAAAAATTCCCTGATATTGCTATAGGTCTCTTCTTTTAAAAATTGAGCTTTCCCGTAATTATCATCAGTTTTAACAAGATCGCGGGCGTCAAGAGCCGTTGCGGGAAGGCCCTTTGCGGTAAAAATATCCGCAAGAAGGACGGAGGAAAGCATCTCGCCAAAACCCATCACTCTATCCAGGGTCCGGGGGGATAGTTCCTGCAAGCTGGCTATACCTTCCAGGAGCTGCCTTAACTGCAAAAAAATACCTTTCAATACAGTTTCGGTATGTTCTTTTTCCGTTTTATTAAGAAAATAACCGGCAATCATCAAATGCCGCTCTTCCAGCGCGTCCACGATGCCGGAATAGGATCTTTCATTCACAGCCGCTTTCCGTGTTATGTCAATCAAGGTATCGGTAAGGCCCGATAAGGCGGAAACCACTACAGCCCCCACCCTGTCCTTATGGTCATTATCCTTTAAAATTTTTAGAATCTGTTCAATCGCTTCCGGCTTTCCTACCGAAGTACCGCCGAATTTACATACCAACATACCGTTCTCCATAGGCTCCTAGCAGCCGCGGACACTTCGTGTCCGATTGCACTTGTGGATTTTTTGCTCAGTGTGCCTTTGGCATACCTTCATGCAAAAAATCCCGATCAATGGGCATGCTTTACTCTTCGAGTATTCGGAGTTTGTAAGGTATAAATATTCATATTTATGAATATTTATACCATTTTATACGCGATTATCCAGCATCCTTACGCAGTTTGTAAGGTAAAAACCGCCTAATCAGCGGTTTTTTGAGGTTTTATGCGCGAAGCGCAACAAACTCCTAGTAAGTGATACGCTTTTTTTCTATTTTATTCAATATCTATTTTCTTTAATATTTAAGCAAGGTTTCCCTGAAAATACTATACATTCTGTGATATAATCAATATTATAAAGATATTTAAGCTGTCAAAGAAAAATGTGGAGTTTGCATGACCAGCGTGGTTATTACAATTTGTTGTGCTTTTGCGCTTTCAATTATTGCGGTATTATCTATTCTAAAAATATGCCATAAGAATTCTTGGTATGACAGGATAAACGAAAGAAAGATACATACTGGGAACATTCCCCGGCTTGGCGGTATAAGTTTTGCATTGGTTTTTATCCTCTGCGCTCTCTTTATCAACTTTTTTCTGATAAAACCGCGGTTTAGCGGGCGTTTTCTGTTTCCGCTGTCAGGCTTGATCATAGTGCTGATCTCCGGTGTTCTTGATGATTTCCGGTCTATGCAGCCCCGGCATAAACTCTTGATCCAGATTATCGCCGGTCTCTGCGTGATAGTACCGGGGTTTTCCTTTCAACAGCTTCTCTTTGAGGAAGCGTCCCCTATCTGGTTACGGTATCCTGTTTCACTCTTGTGGATTATAGGCTTGACCAACGCAATTAACCTTATAGACGGGGTTGACGGACTTGCCGGCGGCACGGCCTTTTTTGCCGCCCTTACCTACGCCGCCGTCTTTGCCCTTAACGGCATTGATTCGGTGGTTCTCCTGTGTATCTGCCTTGCCGCGGCGATAGGCGGTTTTCTTGTCTTTAACTTACCCCTGCCTAAGGCGCGTATCTTTATGGGGGACGGGGGCAGCCAGTTCCTTGGTTTTATCCTGGCCGTGCTTCCCCTTGTTGAGACGCGGAGGCCCGGGACTATTCCGCAGAATCTTCCCCTCCCCTATGCGGCCGCTATTCTATCTATTCCTATTTTCGATACGTTCGCGGCGATCTGGCGTAGATTACGGGACGGCAGGAGGATAGATAGTCCTGATAAGGCCCATATCCACCATAAACTTATGAATTTGAAGCTGCCGGCTCGGGGCGTAGACGGCGTTTTATACGGATTGCAGATTCTTATCGGTGTAATGGTCTTTTTATCCGTTAAATGGGAGGGGATTGTATCATTCTTCCTGCTGGCCGCTTCTTTTTTCATAGTTATCTTATTCTTTTCGCTTATCCATTTTCTCAATCAGTCCGCGGCAAAAAAAATGATGAAACTTATCCAATCGTAATATAATATAAGACTATGAGTTTAGCGTGTTATTACTTTGACTGGGCGGCTACAGCCCTACCGGATACGGCCTTCGGCAATGCTCAAGACGGGGCTGATATGACGGTGTTCGGAAATCCTTCCTCTCTCCACCGCGAAGGTAGAAAAGCCAGGGAAGCTCTTGAGGAAGCCAGGGAACGTTGCGCCGGCGTCCTGGGGGCGCCCTCCGAAACCATTTTCTTCACGTCCGGGGGTACCGAATCGAACGCCATAGTCATCCATGCACAGCTTCTCAGGCAGTATCCGATCTCTATCCTTTCAAGTACAACAGAACATCCATCGGTAAGGGAAAACTGCCTGTGCGTTGAGGGGATGGGAAAACAAATAGGCTTTATCGGCGTAGAAAAAGACGGGAGGGTCAGCGCCCGGACCCTGGAAAAAGCCCTCTCCAAGTATCCCAACGCGGGATTTGCCGCAATCATGGCGGTGAACAATGAAACAGGGGCCGTCAATGATATAAAGGCCCTCTCCGCTGTCCTCCGTTCACAGGCCGCCCGCCCCGTTCACCTGCACTGCGATTTGGTGCAGGCCGTAGGTAAAATACCGGTAGATATAAGGGCTTGGGATATGGATTCCGCATCCATCAGCGCCCATAAGCTGGGAGGCCCCCGTGGTATAGGCTTGCTCTACCTGCGTAAACACCTGCAAACCCTCTACCGCGGCGGGGGGCAGGAAGGGGGCATACGGCCCGGTACGGAAAATGTCCGGGGCGCGCTGGCCCTGGCGGACTGTCTTGAAAAACGGGCATCCCCCGCCGCCGTGCAAAGGGAAGCGTCTGAAGCCCGCCTGCGCTGGAAACGCCTTATCGAATCGTTAAGGGCGCATGACCGGTGTACGCTTATTCCATCCGACCGTACCGATGACGACGAACGGTTCTCACCCTGGATACTCCAGGCTGGTTTTAAAGACATTCCCGGCGAGGTTATGGTACGCGCCCTGGATGAAGCGGGTTTTGCGGTTTCTACCGGATCAGCCTGTTCTTCGGCTTCCCGCGAGCGTCCTGTCCTGGCCGCTATGGGGCTTAACCCTGAATTAAGCCTTAACGGAATACGGATATCGCAGGGCTGGTCAACGGATAGAGGATCGATAGAGAAACTGATTGAAGCCGTTACAAAGATTCTAAGGCGGTACTGATTGACAAGCTACTTATTAAAACCCGGCGAGCTAACCCTTAAAGGGGGCAACCGGGAAGGTTTTGAACATGTTTTAAGGCGGAATCTCAAGGCCCTGCTGGGGGGGACGGGCGCGCGCATAGAGATGACAAAGGGCCGCTTCTTTATCCGCTGCCCGGAGGACGCGGAAACAAAAACCGAAGACTGCCTCCGCCATCTCTTTGGCATTGCGGGCTGGGCAAAGGTTAGAACCTGTTCTAAAACCGCGGATGATATTTTCAATCTTTGCATAGAAGAGGCCCGGTATTTTTTTAACCGGGGATTGCGTACTTTCAAGGTAAACGCGCGAAGAACCGATAAGAGCTTCCCCCTGAATTCCGCGGGGATATGCGGCAACGCGGGTGAGGTAATTCTTGCGGCTCTTCCCGGTATAAGGGTCGATGTGCATAAGCCTGAGCTTGTTATTACGGTAGAAATACGGGAGAAAGCCTACGTTTACGGCAACGGGGAGAAGGGGCTGCGGGGGCTGCCGGTCGGGACTGCCGGCAAAGGGCTGTGCCTTCTTTCAGGGGGCATCGATTCCCCGGCGGCTCTCTACATGATGTGCTCGCGGGGCATGCACCTGGAAGCGGCATACTTCCATGCCTGGCCTTATACCTCCAACGAAGCCCGGCAGAAAGCCGTGCGTCTTGCGGAAATTACCGGAAGCTATGGTATGGGCGTAAGGCTGCATATTATACCTGTTACCAAAATTCAGATGCATATAAAGGAAAGAGCCCCGGCGGAATGGACGACGGTGCTCCTCCGTATGGCTATGATGGAAGCCGCAGAGAATATCGCATTCATGCGCCGCGCCAAATGCCTTATCACCGGGGAAAGCCTTTCCCAGGTGGCAAGCCAGACCATAGAGAATATAACCTGCACTCAAAGCCGTATAAAGCTGCCGGTACTGCGTCCGCTTATAGGCATGGACAAGGAAGAGATCATAAGGCTTGCAAAGAAGATAGGAACCTACGAAACATCAATACTCCCCTACCAGGACTGCTGCGCCCTCTTTAGCCCCGCCCATCCTGTTCTGCGCGGCGATCCACGGGAAGCGCGGAGGCTCTATGAAGAGTTGGAACTAAAACCCCTGCTCGAAGAAGCCTTGAAGGAAATGGCCGTAGAGAAGTGCGCGTTTCCTCCAGGAGTTTGTAAAGACTAAATATGAGGGTATCATACATGACGAACCCCGCCGCGGAATGCGAACAGACGGTTCGGAACCGAAAGTTCGCGCTAACCGGGTTGCGGGAACGGCTCGTCGTTTAATCTAAAGTGTACCGGGTACAATCAGGATTCGCCGCGTTGAGCCTTAATATAGACAGCCATACGGAAATCATCGCCTTTAATATGGTTAAGAAGCCAGCCGCCTATACTGGTACTGACAAGACCGATAACTTCCTCGGTGGGCCCGTCCTGTATTACCTTTTCCGTTAATTTGCCGACCGTAACTTTAAAATCGTCATGGTACTGTTTATGGATAAAATAATCAGGATATTTGTACTGTTTTTGAAGTTTTTCCTCGTCGGAAAAATGCTTTACGGTATAACCGGTCAAAAAATCCATCGTCTTCTTTACTTCTTCGCTGCCCTTGCCGTTGCGGCAGGCATCCAAAAGATTGTTAAGCGCTATAATTAACTGTTTATGCTGATTGTCGATGAGTTCATATCCCGTCTCCAGACTGCTGTCCCACTGATACGCCATTCTTTTCTCCTATCTCCTATTCCAAAGGCGGATAGTAGCCAATCATGTCCCTGCCGGATCGTTCCATAAGGTATACCTCCGCTTCAAGGGGAAGATACGCTCTCCCGAAGTCCGTTGGGAGCATAGATTGATAACTTAGGGTATAGGAACCGCTGGGCTGTTCCGCAAGTTTGCTGATTGCCTTGCCAATACCCTCATTCTGATAAAGAGGCAGCGCCCTGCCGCCTGTCTGTTCGCAGAGGTAACGGATCTCGGGAGCTATCTGGGCGTTCCCCAACACTACCGCATGGAAGACAATGCTGTTATTTGCCAGGTATGCGGCTAACTCGGAAAGACTGTACTGCTCAAAGGCAAGCTGGCCTGGTTTACCTGAACCCACATAGATAATCCCCCTTTTTTTACCCCCGGCCAGAAGATCCGTCGCGGCCAAACGCAGACCAAGGTCCAGCCGCCACCGCGGAGAATAGGAAGCGGCGTTCCCCCGCGCAAGGGACGCCAGGGCGCCTCTTGTTAAATTCTCAATACCGGCGCCGGTATTCCGCTGTAGGGAGGCGGATAGAACAGGGGAACCGGACGCTTCACCGGCCGCGGGAGGAACCGAACCGTCAAGGCGTTCACGTACAGGCTGTTCACCGGCGGAGATAAGAGAGGCAACCCGTATACCGTCCGCCCCAGCGGAATTACTGACCGCGCTTATATCCCTAAGAGCAACTTCCAGCGCTTCCTGCATGGTTCGGGTCTCATCGGAGCGTTCCATAAGAATAGAAATATACGCAAGGTTATTCACATAACCCGCCCCCCGAAAATTCTGGGCGCTAACGGTCCGGCCGCCCTCCGTAAGGAAAAAATTCCGCCCGTCAAGGCCGACGATAGGCCGCCTCAGCCTGTCCTGTACCTGAATCTCCACCGTAACCCGGGGGAAATCGTCGGTAAAGACCCGTTCTATTTCGACAAAAAGACCGGAGGCTACATCGTCAATACGGGTAAAAATGGAAACCTCATCCCCTGAAAAATTAGCCGCGATAACATTCCCGTTTTGGTCCATCTCCGCGCATACTATCCGCACCCTGGAATTACCCAGTACACCCAGTTCCCGTATTATTGAAGAGTTGCCGTCTATCATAAGGATACGGTTCATATCGGCGGCAAGGAGCCTGCCGTCTTTCAAAAACCTTAAACTCTCAGGGCCTGTCAAACCATCCTTAACCAGCACCCCCAGATAGGCGCCGTTCCTGTCGAACATGGATATCTGCTTGGTCAAATTATCCGCTATATATATCCTGCCTTCCCGCGCAGCAATACCCGTAGGGGAAAGGAAGCCCTGAAAACCGGCGCTCCTCGTACCGAAAGTAAGGATAAAATTTCCATCGGGGCCAAATTTTGATACGCGCCTGTTGCCGTAATCAACAACATAAAGATAGCCTTCCTCATCTATAGTCATATTCTGCGGGCTGACAAACTTCCCGTCCCCATGCCCTTTAGAACCTATATAGGACTGCCATACCCCTTCGCTGTTGAGAACGCTTACCCGTCCCCCGCGGTATTCCGAAACATAGAGCTTCCCCCCTTCGCCGCGGACTATATCGTAGGGACGGTCGAAACCGTTGACAGGACCGCGGATGCGCTGCCGTATAATACCGTTTACATCAATACGGACAATCTCGTTACTGCCGTACGCGACAACATAAACCGAACCATCCTCCAAGGCCAAAATCGATGTGGGCTGCTTATACAGGACGATAGTATTGTTATGGCTGGGAAAAGTACCCGATTCTACATAACGCACATCATCGTTTGGAACCGGAAGCAGACTCCGGCGGTTTCGTATCGTGTCAATGTGATTCGCAAGCAGTAGATTGGACGCCGTACCGTAAGGATAGCCCTGGAGGGCCGCCTGCCATTGCCGCAGGGCCGTATCCTCAAACCCGGAACGGTAGTAGGAACGTCCAAGCCAGTCCAGGATGAGCGGCTCGCCGGGCCTATAGGCCAGCGCCCTTTCAAAAGAGAGGATCGCTTCGTTGTAGGCAAAACGATTATAGGCTTGTACTCCAAGACGGAATTCCTCCCGCGCACTGAGGGTGTTGAGATCTACCGGACGGGAAGACTGGGAAGAGCTTCCCGCGGACCCTAGTGCCGTATCAGGGCTTTGAGCGGAAGGATTCCCCCTGCTGTCGTAATTATTGAGAAAGCCTCCCGGAGTATTCCTTGACGAATCGTAAGAACCTGTATCCCCCTGTTGGGAAGCCAAGGGAAGAGGCGGGGAAAAGATCAAGAGAAAGGCAAACATAAAAAATAAGCCGGTTTGTAGGAGGCTCAATGAATTTCCCGGCGGTTTAACAGCGGAATATCCGAACAATTTTAAAATTTTTCCCCGAAACCTAAGTTTCCGCAACAGTCCCCAAAATAATACTTTTCCAGCCATATCCCTCCCCTCTTCCTATCAGGTCTCTCCCATAATGATACGCATATGGTTCCGTATCTCCGGTTCCTGGGGCGCCATATCCAGGGCGCGGCGCAGCCAGGTACGGGCTTCCAGAAGCTCGCCGCATTTGAAATAAGCCCAGCCCAGGGAATCCAGGTAGGCAGCGCTTTGAGGCTTACGATCCACAGCCCTTCGGCAGAGTCTAAGGCCGCGCAGCAGATCCGTATCGGTATCCACCAGGATAAACCCCAAACCATTCATCGCCGTAGTATTATTTTCGTCCAATTCAAGGGCCTTTTCGTATAGTTCTACAGCTTTTTTCGGTTGTTTTTGAATCCAGGCAGCAAAGGCCAGGGTAGTATAGAGCTGCACCGATTCAAAACCGCCTGAAACCAGCCGGTTAAGCTCAAATTCGGCCATTTTAGAACGGCGCGTAATGACATAAATATAGGCCAGCGTCATACGGCACTGATAGACCCGCAGAGGATCGCGCCCGGCGGTAACCACCTGCTCCAGATACAGAAGGGCTTCATCGTACTTACCCACTTTTGTATAGCAAAGCCCAAGATAATAGGACAATTCCGCATGCTCATCCTCATCAAACTTTTCGGCATTAACCAACAGAAGTTCTCTCAAAGCCAGTTCCCATCGCTTTAAACGGTAAAGCCTGATGCCTTCCTTTAAAGTCCCCGAATCAGCCATTTTGCTAACCCTCTTGCGGAGAAACACCGAATGATGATGAGGAAGACAGGCCGCTCCCGGCTGTCGGATGTACAAATATAGGGCTTACCGATACATAATTCCGCTGTACCGCCTCTATATCAGAGCCTGGTTCGCCCCTGAATGAAGCGCTTCCCAGCTTCATAAAACAATATGTCTGGCCGTCAGGAGCTTTCATTGTGCTTAATTCGTCCATATATTGCTGTATACAGGGGTAGGTTGAGAGCATACCCAAGGGTCCGTTCCTGCTATTCGGTATATTCATATTGATAAAAATATCCTTTGCACACATACGAATAAGCTCCGGCAATTTTTCCATAATAAACGATACAGCCATATCCCAGAAATAACCCGCGCCCTCATCTTCCCTTACGCTCAAGTTGCCGGCCAGGGAAAGGGCAATAGCGGGCACGCCGTGAAGCACAGCCTGACGTGCGGCCGCGGCAGTTCCGGAATAAACGATATCCGTACCGAGATTTGCGCCCCGGTTGATCCCTGAAAGAACCAGATCGGGCTTTACCGGCAGGCCGCCCAAGGTAGCAACCATGACGCAGTCCGCGGGATTCCCCGAACACGACCAGGTATTAAGGCTGTGTTCGCGGAGCCTAACTGGCGCATAGAGAAAAGAGATAGAATGGGAGACCCCTGAACGGTTTCCGTCCGGTGCGATAACATAGAGATCATGCTTTCCCTCATCCCGCAGCGCTAAGGCAAGTTTTTGAATCCCTTCCGATTCAATTCCGTCATCATTTGTTAATAGTATATTCATGCAACCTCAATATCTTTATTCGTATTGAAGGGGTTTAATACCACCCCGCGGTACTTTCGGACTATAAGTCCGCAATTTCCTCTCCATAATAAGGCACACCTTCATGCAAAAATTCCGACTAACGGGGCTCCGCGAACCAAAGGTTCGCACTAACCGCGTTTTAAGGGCGGATTTTTTCGGATCGAAAAATCTGACGCCCCGCCCTAAAGGGTAGTTCATTCCAAGAATTTACCGGAATTTTAGGACACCTCTAAAACTGAAGTTTTAGAGGTTCTCTGTATTCGGTAGAGGACATGCTTCCGCCAACTCCCCTGCCCCGCCCGCTACGGTATTTTTTTCAGGCTGATCTTCGCTTCCCGTCTGTACCTCCGCGCCGCCCGCTACGGTATTTTCTTCAGGCTGATCTTCGCTTTCCGTCTGTACCTCCGCCACGGCCTCTGCGGTATTTTCTTCAAGCTGATCTTCGCTTTCCGTTTGTACCTCCGCCACGCCCGCTACGGTATTTTCTTCAAGCTGATCTTCGCTTCCCGGCTGTACCTCCGCGCCGCCCGCTACGGTATTTTTTTCAGGCTGATCTTCGCTTTCCGTCTGTACCTCCGCCACGCCATCTACGGTATTTTTTTCAAGCTGATCTTCGCTTCCCGTTTGTATCTCCGCCCCTGCCTTTTGCGTCTGCCCGATTCCCGCCGGTGCAATACGGCTGCCGGTAGAAAGTTTCACCTCGTAGATGACCGGATGAAAACCGAAGATGCGTTCATAGTCTTCAAGCCGTTTCTTGTATTCGGGGATTGACTCTTCCCGTATTATCGTATATGTACAACCGCCGAAGCCCCGGCCTGTCATGCGGGAACCCAGCACTCCGTTTATCTCCTGCGCCCGTTTTACAAGCCAGTCTATCTCGGGGCAGGAAACTTCGTACAAATCCCTCAGACTCTCGTGGGAGTGGGTAATTATCTTTGAAAGGCCGCCGGCATCACCCTTATGCAGGGCTTCTTCTGCCTCGGTTACCCGGCGGAGTTCCTGAACTATATGCATACTCCGGCGGCGTATCTCCTCCGGCAGATTCCCCATTGACTCAATCAGATCCGCGGCGGCAAAATCACGGAAATTTACCCCCTGTTTTTTATGAGAGAGCAGTTCCAGGCCTTTTCTTATATCCTGCCGCCGCTGTTTTAACTCATCCTCCACTCCAAGCCGGGGTACACGGGAATCCATAATGAGTATTTTATACTTGGAAAGGGGGGATTTTACCCGCCTTACCTCCTGCGTAACTTCATCAACGATAAGAAACTGATCCTTTTTGGCATGGAGGGCGACGATATAATCTATGGGCGTAGTTTTCTTCCCGAAAAAAAGCGACTGCGAGGCGGTTAAACGGCTTAACAGGTCCTTTTCGCCCATACTGACCTGAAAAAAGCCTTTTAAGGCAATAGCCGCAGCTACTTCAATAGCCGTAGAAGAGGCAAGCCCTACCTGCTGGGGTATGTTTCCCGCTACGGTAAAATTTAAACCCTTAACCGGATATCCCATTTCCGCAAAGACCTGTATGGCCACCTTGATATGATTAGCCCAGCGGTCCTCCCGTTTGTATTTAAGATTTACCAGGGTTGTACGTTTCCTTTCCCCCAGATCCGCCGCAAAGAAACGGAGAGAACTATCCCTCCGCGAACTCACTGCCACACGGATATACCGGTCTATGGCGGACGAGAGAAACAATCCGGCCTTTGGCTCACCATGCTCACCCAGGTAATGAACCCTGCCGGGCGCTTCGGCTATGACAACAGGTTCGGATCGGTCGGCGTCTAACTCGTATTCCTTACGATGGATGGGACCGATGTCCAACATTCAAAACCTCACTATTGCTTTTATTTGTAATTAAAATAATAGCCATATAATACAGGAAAATTCTGTAATATTCAACAAAAAAGCAGAGTAAAAATTTAAAATTTTTTAAGACAATTTTATGCCCGGCTGCCGCGGATTAAGAGAGGAACAGGAAACCGCCCGTGTTCGTAATCCCTTATTGGAACGCTGGTTTAATATCCATATGCGTTTACTTAGAATTTTATAACCGCGGACCTCACGGAAAACACGGACTTTTGCTTCGATATTCAGAATTTACACCTGAATTCTTCATCTGTTTGTGAGAAAAATAGAGAAAAGATAGATGAAAACGCTATTTTATCGTTGTTCTCTCTATCCGTCAGTGTGGTCTGTGGTTATTCTTCTTGGGTAAGTAAACGCGCATGGGGTTTATACCCCACAAACTCCTAGGCCCTGCCCGTGGAACCCCGGATGATAAGTTCCGCTTCAATACGGACCGTGCCGGGGCATTCCCCGCCGGCCAGCTTCTTCAGCAGGAGTTCCCCCGCGGTCCGTCCGATAAGGGCGGCGTTTTGGCTCATGGTGGTAAGGCCGGGGCTCACGAATTCCCCGTAAGGGTCGCCGTCAAAACCCACAATAGAAATATCCTGGGGAACTCTCCGGCCCGCCTCCCCCAAGGCTTTAAGGGCGCCGTAGGCTAAGTGGTCGCTACAGGCAAAAACGGCGGTAATATCAGCTCTACGTTCCAGGAGCCGCCGGACCGCACGGTAACCTTCGGGAGGCTGCCAACTGTCCGCCTTTTCTATCAGGTCATTATCAATAGAGATGCCGTTTTGCTTTAGACATTCCCGGTAACCCCTCCGCCTCTCCCCCGCGGCCGGGGAGAGGGGGGTTACCGGTCCGTGGATATAGGCGATCCGGCGGTGCCCCAGATTGATAAGATGCTGTACCGCCGCGATGGCCCCTGCGTAATTGGCCGTAATCACCTTGCTGATCCCCGGCAGGGTATCGTTTACCGATATACAGGGAAATTTGCTATACAGGGAAGCGTCGTTTTGATCCGCGGCGATGGCCATAAGCAGGAGGCCGTCTAAATCGCGGTGGTTTTCGTAAAGCCGGGAAAGGAGCAGAAATTCAAATCCATGCGCCTCCATGTTCTGCTTAAAGCCCGCCATAATATTGGTGAAGGCGGGCGGACTAAATGCGTTCAGCCGGTACAAATCCGAATCGATGATCCCGATAAGATGGGATCTCCTGGTGGTCAAGGTCCGCGCCGCCATATTGGGGACATAGCCCAATTCCCTAGCCGCTTTGCGGATAAGGTCCCTGGTTCCTTCGCTTAAATTGCCCGCATTGTTCAGCGCCTTGGAAACAGTCGGCGGAGAGAATCCGGTATGCTTTGCGATGTCATAGATTGTCGCCATGTGTGTCGGACCCCCTTGTATTTTTTAGTCGCAGGAGTATATAGAGCTTTGTCCAAAAATTGTATAATTTATACGCAAAGCGCGGTAAACTCCTGGGAGCCAGCCAATCGAAATTTTTGTTATAGATACACACACACAAAGTCCCATAGTATCCTAGCAGCCTGTTGCGCTTGCTGTGTACAGGGCTTTCTTTTGCGGAGATTTTCAATCTCTTTCAGGAAAGGGCCGCTTTCAGCCTTCGGTACGGGGCTGCCGTACCGGTGTTTGCCCCTTACCGGGGGCTCTTTAGCTCGTTTTCAGTCTATATAACCGCTTGAAGTTGTATGCCAGGGTCACCAATTCCCATTCACC
>JAISQR010000075.1 GCA_031274035.1 Treponema sp.
CTGTATTCATATACCATATAGTCCTTGTTCCCCCCTTTCGCCGCGTACTCCCACTCCGCCTCCGTGGGCAGCCGGTAGCCCGACGCCCTAAAATCGCACGTTATGCTGTTCCCGCTCCCACGGTACGCGGGCGTCAAGCCCTCCCTGACGCTCCGCCTGTTGCAGTACTCCACCGCGTCATTCCAGCTTACATTCTCCACCGGCAGGGTATCGCCCTTAAAATAGCTGGGGTTGCTTCCCATTACTTCCGTCCATTCCTTCTGCGTTACCTCAGTCCTCCCTATATAAAAGCCGCGCACCGTTACGGTATGTACGGGTTTTTCGTCATTATCGCCGTTATTACTCCCCATCGTAAAGGTTCCGCCCGGCGCCAGCACAAAGCCCGCGGGCACAGGCGGCGCGGGCCGCTCTATACGCGCGTTTGCCGTCTGCCCCGCGGACACCGCCACCGTAGGCCCCTGGACAACCTGACCGTTGGCGCCCCGCACCCCCAACGCGGCGCTGCCGGGGTTTACATTGGAAACCGTCGCCGCGCCCCCTTCGGTAACGGTTACGCCCGTGTCCCTGCCGTTCACCACGATCATACCGGCCGCCCCGGAACTTACCAGGATGCTGCCCGTCTGCGGCAGCGCCCCTCCGCTCAGCGTCTGCGCCATCTTGGGCATTATTTTAAGGCCGTCGTTTACATTCTGGTACTTTTCCCGCGTCCCCCGCCCCTGGCTTGCCTCTACAATATGCAGGATAGACGCGGAAAAATAGTTGTCCGCGCCCAGCATCCTTACATTCGCCGAAAGCACATACTGCGCGTTCACCGCTTCCCCTATGGCCTTGATGCTCTCCGCGTCCGTCATTCCGCTGCGCTCTATATGGTGTTCCTCCATCACCTTCTCTATCGCCTTGGTCCGCGGAAACACCGCGTACCGGCCCGAATTCGCTATCTCCGTGGCCAATAACTGCGCCAAAAGCTCCGCGTCCTGCTGGTTCATCCCGCTCGAAAGCACGTTAAAGGGCAGCACCGCAAGCCGCGGCAGCCGCGAAGCGTCCCGTCTGGAGGCTTCCGCTATACGCTTTGCCATGTCAGGCATCACGTCAACCACGCTTTCTATCCGCTGATACTCCCGGTAATCGCCCGCTATCTGTTGCAGTTCCTTTACATTGACAATGGTTATCAAAAGCAGTTTGCTGTTCCCCAGCGCCGCGATATGCCCCGCAAGCACATAGTCCGCGTTAAGCTGCTTGCCCAATTCCGCTATCGTGTCCGAGTCCGTCAGCCCGGACCGCTGGAATTCCTGTTCCTTCATCAGGGTTTCTACGGCGCGGGTCCGGGGAACCGGTACGAATACGCGGTTAATCTCGTCCTCGTAGGAAAAAAATTCCGCGATGGTTTCCGCGTCCTCCGCGTTTCCGCCGGTAAAGGGCAGTATGGCCAGCCGGGGCTTGGCCTGCGCGCAAAGCCCCGCGGCTAGACAGACCGATAAAAGAAAAAATACCGTAAAACGTTTCATGCTATGCTCCTACTACCAGAATAACAACATTATAGGCGCTACTTTAACGACGCGTTGTTTACCCGCTCAAAAAACTGCCGGTCGTCCCGTACCGCGTCCGAAATTTTCCGCAAAAAAAGTCCCAGACTCAACTCTGTCGCGCGGTAATCCTTTGAAGTACACAGGGCTTCACCCCCGCGGATCAGGGTCAGGTTCGCGGTTCCCACCGTGAGGCTTCCCCGGTTTTCCCAGTCAAGCCTCACCACAAAGCTGTCCGCGCTTTCGGCAGCCTCCGCGTCTTTTACCGACGCGGCAAGGGTAAAGGGGCTTCCGCTGTTCTGTAGCCCGCGTTGCAGGCCCTGTAAAAGGGCGCTCTTATCGCTTTCCGCAAGTTTCCCCCCGTCCTCAAATACCAGCCCCGCGCGGCGGGTGTAGAATTTGGCCCATTCGCCGCCGCCTTCTACCTCCGCGCTCCACCGCGCCGCTACAGTATTCTTTTCTACCATAATGGCGCTGATGTCCAGCCGGTAGCGCGTTCCCGTCCGTTGCAGGGTCCCGGCGATCACCGCGTCCGCGCCAAGCTGCGCGGTGATTGACACCGCGGTTTCGTCGCTGACATTACCCTTTAGCTGATAGTTTATCTCGTCATTCACCGGAGCGCTGTCGCGGTTTACCACGATAAAGCGGGTGTCGCGGATAAGACGCGCGGTAAGGCGGCCGGTAACATAGTCCGAAAGCTCGCCGCTTGGCGAGTTTATCCGGGGGCAGGCTACGCGCGTCCCGGCGGGAAGCCGCATAGCCAGTTCCGCGACACAGGCGTCCAGCGCCCGGTCCAGGCTTAGGGTCTGGGCGCTCAACAGCGCCGCGCTTAAAAGCAGCAGCGTAACAAATGTTTTTTTCATCAGATTCTCCTTATATGTATATATAGAAGAATACTTCATAATGTTTAAAATATCCAGTATGGTGTCAGACACCACAGCGGTTTTACTTTTAAGAAATTCAACCGCGAAAGGCGCGAAAAGACACGAAAAAGGAAAGTACACTGCTTCCAAGTACCGCGAAAGTACCTAAATTTGAAAAAATTTAACCGCAAAGTGCGCAAAGGACACGAAGTGTCCGCGGCTCCTACGGTACGCGCTCTTCATACCGCGCCATGTTGGCAGGCGTTTCAAATACGTCAACCGCCCAAAGCAGGGCCGCGTCCAGACCTGCCCCGGGCAGCAGTTCCCGCAACTCTTCAAAGATATAGCGGGCTATCCTCTCCGCGCTCGGGTTGTTCTGAAAGGCGGCGGTATCGTTAAGGTTGCCGTGATCAAGGGGAACAAGGGCGTCGCGGAGGCATTTTTTTAACACGGCAAAGTCGGCAAGCATACCGCCCGCGTCAAGGCTTTCCCCCCTTACCCAGAGCCTGACCCTATAGTTATGGCCGTGCAGATTCTCGCATTTGCCGTGATAACGGCTTAAAAAATGGGCTGCGGAGAATTCCGCCTCTACTCTGGCTTTATACATGGAAAGATCTTAAAAAATTTAGCCTTATAGGTCAAGATGTGCTTTAACTACTTTACCGTTAAGCCGATCATTTATATTATAGAAGTATGGAGAAGTATGGAACGCCGTTTATCTCAGTTTTTCACAGAGGAGATTGCTCAAAAGGTCCGTCTGATAGAGAAGGTTTTTAAGGGTAAAGATAAGACCCTTAGAGAAGACACTCTTGGGGCGGGTGAAATTTCATTATTGGAAAGAACGGACGACCCTGTCATTACCGGTCTTGAATACGATTCGCGGAAAGTAAAACCGGGAAATATATTTTTCGCCCTGTCTGGACTCCATACCGACGGCCATACCTATATCCCTGACGCAATTAACCGGGGCGCGGCGGTGATCGTTCATCAAAATGAAGTGGCTTCGTTTGAAAAAAAAATCTGCTATCTCAAGGTACAGAATTCCCGTTTTGCCATGTCCGCGATAGCCGACGCTTTTTACCAGTTTCCCTCACAGCATTTGGCAATTATCGGCGTTACGGGAACCGAAGGGAAAAGTACAACGGTCTACCTTATTTATCAGCTTCTCGCGCTGCTGGGGAAAAAGGCGGGGTTTATCTCAACCGTTCAATACGGAGACGGCGAATCGGTGTATTGGAACGATAAACACGAGACAACACCGGAGGCCGTTGTTATCCACAAACTCCTCGCGGATATGCGGCGCCACGGTGTAGAATACGCGGTAATCGAGGCCAGTTCCCACGGCCTTTCCCCCCGTACAAACCGGCTGGGGGATGTAGCCTTTGATGTTGGGGTGATGACGAATGTAAACCACGAACATCTGGAATTCCACGGCAGTTGGGATCAGTACCGGAACGACAAGGCAAATCTCTTCCGCGCCCTGGACGACAATCTTTTAGGCCATGTCAAACTGCCTCCGTTTTCCAGCGCCGCCGGCAAAGTGCATGAACCGCAGCCGCTCCCCTGTTTCGGCGTGGTTAACGGGGACGATCCCAGCGCGGTATATTTTGCCCAGGCTACCAAGCATAAAACCTATACCTTTAGCACCCGCGGCGGCAACGCGGATATTTCGCTAAGAAGCGTTTATAGCCACGCGGACGGCAACTGGTACGAAGTCTTTATCCGTGAATCCGCTCTGGTCATGGATATACGGGATCAACTGCCCGGTATGTTCAACGCGGGAAACGTCCTTGCCAGTCTGCTCACGGTCTCTCAGCTTCTCTCTATACCGGTGGAGAGTATCCTTCTCCTTACGCCGTACTTTAAACCGGTCAGGGGCCGCATGACGCCTGTAAAAAAAGGCCAGCCCTTCGAGATAATCGTCGATTACGCCCATACCCCCCATTCATTTGAAATGCTTTTTCCCGTCTTGCGCGAACGTATGGATAAACAGCGCGGCGGCCGTATCATAGCCCTTTTCGGTTCCGCCGGAGAACGGGATACCGAAAAGCGGAAAGAGCAGGGAAAGATTGCCTCCCAATGGTCGGATATTATCATACTTACCGACGAAGACCCCCGCGGAGAAGTTCCCCTGAATATTCTAAAGGAGATAGCTTCCGGTGTGGAGAATCACCGGGAGGGCGAGAATCTCTTCCTTGTTCCAGACCGCCCCGCCGCGGTACGGGTAGCCCTTGTACATGCTCAAAAAGGGGACCTCATCCTGCTTCTAGGCAAGGGCCATGAGAATTCGATCATCTATTCGGATAGGGTTATGCCTTATGACGAGATAGGCGAAGCGGAGAAAGCCCTTGCGGAACTGGGCTATAAGTAGTCTGTCCGGCAGCCGTAAAATCGTCAACAAACAAAAAAACCGGCTTACATTTCTCATTTGCTCTTGCTATATAGCGGAAAATACCATACCATCTATTTAACAAAATGTATAAACTAGGAAAGCCGGCATTAGGGCGGGTGCAGGATGCGGTCTATAACAGCCTCCGCAAGTCTATTATGAATTTAAACCTTGTACCCGGAACGGCAATCAGTGAAAAGGAAGTCTCTCTCCGCTACAAGGTAAGCCGTACACCGGTACGGGAAGCCTTTATCCATCTTTCACAGGAGGGGCTTGTCAGGGTGATCCCCCAAAAGGAAACCCTAGTATCGCTTATAGACATTGCCCGTGTCAAGCAGGAATTCTTCCTGCGGGAAAATTTGGAAGCCGGCGTGCTTGGCCCTTTTATAAAGAATAGCAATCCTCAATATTTTGCCGAAATGGAAAGGCTTCTTGAAATGCAGCGCCTCGCATATAACCGGAACGACCATATCAATTTTGTAATGTACGACGACCTGTTTCACCGGACCTTCTTTGAAGCGGCCGGCCAGATGCTAAGTTGGTATGTCCTGGAAAGCATGAGCGGTCATTACCACAGGATGCGGCTGTTGACAATACGGCTTAAAGGTATCGCCCATGATGTGGTCGATCACCACACGATGATCCTCAAGGCTCTCCGCGAAAAAGACCTAAACGAAGCCCATACCAGGTTCCGTATGCACATACACAAACTCGACACCGAGGAGGAACTGCTGATGCGGGAATACCCCGGCTATTTTGTATCCGGCAGCGAAAAGGATGTTTTTGAGACCGATTTTGGCGGCTTTCCTATACAGCCGTAGCTATAATTTTTAATTTTAAGGAGAACGGTATGCATCTGAATGATAATGCTTTAAAGGATAAGGGCCGGTGGGAACAGGCGGGGATACTATTGCCCCGCTTTGACCGGGAAGCCATGTTTCGGGCTACCCAAGCGGCGCCCCGGTGGGTGCATTTTGGGGCCGGCAATATCTTCCGCGCTTTTCCCGCGGCCTTACAGCAGAGCCTGCTGGACAATGGAATAGAAGAATCCGGCATTATTGTGGCCGAGGGGTATGACGGAGAAATCATCGACCGGGTCTTTTTGCCCTACGATAATTTAACTTTGGCTGTAACCCTCAAGGCGGACGGCAGCATAGAAAAAAGGGTTATTGCCAGCGTTGCCCAGGCCCTGCGTTTGGACAAACCCGAAGATTTTGATATACTAAGGGGCATCTTCCGTTCCCCGGCGCTGCAAATGGTGAGTTTTACCATCACCGAAAAGGGCTACAGCCTGGAGGGGCGTAACGGCCTGTTCCCCGATGCGGAGGCCGATTTTAGGGAAGGCCCCGGAGCGCCCAAAAGTTACCTGGGGCGCCTGGCGGGCCTCTGCTATGAGCGGTATCAGGCGGGAAAGCCGCCCCTGGCCCTGGTCAGCATGGACAACTGTTCCCATAACGGGGACAAACTTTTTCAGGGGGTAGAGCCCTTCGCGGTACAGTGGGTAAACAAGGGCCTGACGGATTCGGGCTTTTTGGATTATATCCGCGACCCCGCCCAAGTTTCCTTTCCCTGGAGCATGATAGACAAGATCACCCCCCGCCCCGATGAAGGGGTAAAACAAATGCTGGAATCCTTGGGGTTTACCGATACCGCGGGGCAGATTACCGCAAAAAATACCTATATAGCGCCCTTTGTCAACGCCGAAGAGGTCCAGTACCTTGTTATTGAGGATTCCTTCCCCAACGGCCGCCCGCGGTTGGAAAAAGCGGGGGTTCTGTTTACCGATAGGGAGACCGTAGACAAGGTTGAAAAGATGAAGGTCTGCACCTGTTTAAACCCCCTGCATACGGCCCTGGCGGTTTTCGGCTGTCTTCTGGGCTATACCAAGATAAGCGAAGAAATGAAGAACCCCGACCTTGTTAAGCTGGTTGAAATTATCGGCTATAAAGAAGGGCTCCCGGTCGTGGTGGATCCGGGAATCCTCTCGCCCAGGAAATTCATTGACGAAGTTATCCGTGTACGGGTACCGAACCCCTTCATGCCCGATACCCCCCAGCGGATCGCCACAGACAGCTCCCAAAAAATGCCCATACGTTTCGGCGAGACCATCAAGGCATACCTTACAAACGGGAACCTTAGGATAGACGATTTAAAGCTGATCCCCCTTACCCTGGCCGCCTGGATACGCTACCTTCTGGGTATAGACGATACGGGCAAGGCTTTTACCGTAAGCCCCGATCCCCGCTACGACAGTCTTTCCCAAGCCTTGAGCGGCGTCAAGCTGGGGGATACAGGGCCCTTTACCGCGAAACTTAAACCCATTCTTGCGGACAAGAGCATTTTCGGCGTAAACCTTTACGAAGCGGGCTTGGGGGAACGAGTGGAAGCCTGTTTTGGCGAACTTACCGCCGGCCCCGGCGCCGTAGCCGCAACGCTGAAAAAGTATGTCAATAATTCAGCCGGGTAGAACAGCGGTTTTACTTTTAACCGCGAAAAACACGAAATATACGAAATATACGAAAAGAAAAACAACCGCTAAGGACACGAAGGGAGGAAAGAAGCGTTCTGACAAAAACCTTTGTGCTCCTTGCGGTTAAATTTCTTCAAATTTGGATATTTTCGCGGT
>JAISQR010000104.1 GCA_031274035.1 Treponema sp.
AAGGCGCGTCTCCTGTCCGTTCCCCACCGACGAGACTTTGGCACCGTCTATAAATATGTTAAATTCATTTATACTTCCGGAGAATTGCTTCGATCTTTCAATGAATACAAAGGCTACGCCGGAACCAGGAGCAGGCGCCGCTGGAGAAGAATCCCGGGCTGGCGCCGAAGCGCAGGAACTCAGTAATCCGATAATCAAAATAAGATACAAACAAGATTTTTTCATAAAGCCCCCAAATAATTTTTATACCGTTTATGGTTTTTGAAATAAACGGTATGAGTATTCTCCGCTAATACCTTTCGGATGCCGCCGTAAACACCTGTCCCGTCTGGGTGTCAAGGGCCCGCAAGCGCAAGCGCCGCAGATCCCCTGTTCCGGTAACCGCGCCGGTGATGATAATATCCGCTCCCGCTATTTTACCTACGGAAACCGCCTTCGCGTCATCGACTTCGCCGGACATCTGAAAGTTTTGCTCTCGCCGTATCCTGTCCAACTGGCTTCTGTCAATCAGGGTTAAACCTTGTTCCACCATGATGAATTCAAGCTCGTTGGCTATAAATTCCGTAGTGTCCGTATCCTTTGAAGTAACATAAACAATTGCTATCCGCGCCCCGGGGGCAAATTTTTCCATGATTTTACTGGAGGCCCGCAGTAAGGAACCTTCAACCGTATTATCGTTGTACGCCGCTGAATTCAGAACCGAAGATGCGGCAGAGGCCGCAATTGAAGCCTCGGAAGAATAGTCCTCTTCTTTCTCAATAGCGAAGTCCTGTAACGAATAGGGTGTGATGATGAATTTAACGGTACGGGATTGAGCGGCAAAGGACACTTTGCCCGTGCTCAGGGTATACAGATCCGCGTGGATTATATGCTCTCCATTCGGTATTATTACCCTGCCGGATTCGCCGTTAGCCAATGTCAGCAGCAGTTTCCCGTCAATGTAAACCCGCTCTTTAAAGCCGGAATTGACGGGCATTTCGGCTCTTTGGACAAGCACCTCCGTCTCGCCGCTCCCCGCGCGCCGCCCCGAATTGTCGGCTTCGCCGTTTGCCATTAATACATAGCCGCAGACCGCAAACAGCGCAACGGAAAAAACGAATACCTTTTTCATTCTGTAACTCCTTTAAGACCGCGGGAACTACACCCTGGCGGGTATAGCTCCGCACCGTTTCAACCCTAGAACTTCGCGCTTAAACCGGCAGTAAAAAACCGGGAAAATGGAACCTTCAATGTCTCTGACTCGTTGTAAATGGTTGCTTTTGCGCTGAGCCCGTATCGATCAAGGCCGGCCTCGGCAAAAAGACCTATGGTGGAGGTAAAATAGTAGGCCGCGCCTATATCGACCCCGAAGGCGAAGCCTCCCACCTCTTCCATCGTACCGCCATACGATTCCCAGAGTTTTTTCGTGTCGCCGCTCCATTTACCAAGGGCATAACCAATCTTGCCGACCAGGTACAGGTCGAGTTTCGGGAACAGGTCAAAATGGTAGGCGACGCGGAGGAGCAGGGGAATGGCCAGCACCGTATCTTCAGAGTTATCAGTTGTAAACTTGGAACTGTCAACGCCCACTTCGGCACCGAGGGACAAAGGAACACTGATGGGGAGCAAATAATCGATGTAGATATTCCCGCCTATGCCAATATCGCCCTCAACAGACTCACTACCATAACTGCTTTCCGCAGTC
Organism: Treponema sp.; assembly: GCA_031274035.1. Classification (GTDB taxonomy): domain Bacteria; phylum Spirochaetota; class Spirochaetia; order Treponematales; family Breznakiellaceae; genus JAISNI01. The sequence goes on from JAISQR010000104.1 coordinate 1,685, forward strand.
ATGCTCGACAAGGCAAGCCCGCCGCTGACCGTAACCTGCCCATAGGCGCCCGCCGAGAATCCCAAAAACAACATCGCCAATACGATGTATCCAAATTTTCTGTTTGCCATATTTTCCTCACTTTTGGCAAGATTTTTCAGGCAAACATCGATTTTGACGTTTGCCCCTTATATACGGAACATACCGTTCCCCTAACCGGCTCGTGTAACACAAGGCCGTATTAAGCTGCTTTCACGCGTTTCTGCTTATCTTTCCTTTGAATAGGCTTATAAGCATATCGAAAACATATTATTCCTCGAAAGGCAAAATGTCAACCAATTATTCAGCTTTTAAGCATATTTTACAAATTATGAGTTTTAGAGAGAATTTAAAGGCAGAATTGACCTATTCAGGGATGCTGGTAAAGGAATTAGCCGCCCAAACGGGCTTAAAAAAACATACGATTGATAATTATTTGAGTGTCAGGGGCAGGATGCCCGCGGCGGATGCAGCCGTACAGATTGCCCGCGCCTTGGGCGTATCCGTTGAATATCTGGTAACCGGCGATGAAACAGCGGGAAACAAGAATCTTCCGTATTTTTCGCCGGAGGTCCGTCTTATAGCCCGTATAGCCGAACAGTTAAAGCCCGAGTACCGAAAAATCGCCTTGTCCCTGGTTGAAACCTTAAAAAAGCTTGAGCTTCCGGCTCCGGAAAGGGTAAATTAGCCTATGATCCAATTCTGAAGGTGATTACAGGATAACGAAGAATTTTTAACCACAGAGGACACAGAGAACACGGAGAGGGAAGAGGGGAAAACCGCAAAGTCGAAAAAGTCGAAGAAGTTTTTGCTGCAAAAGTTCAAGCTTTACCTTGTTATATCTTGGTAATTCGTAGAATTTGAGATGAAAATGGGGAATACCACACAGAAAAACAAAAAAATTCCATCCTCTTCCTCTGTGCCCGCAGACCATAGGTCTGATGTGTCCTCTGTGTCCTCTGTGGTTTTTCCTCTTCTCTTCCTTCTTCGACTTATTCGACTTCGCGGTTAAAAATTCTTTTAAGGTCCTAGAAGGGCCGTTCCGCTAAATACTTGTACTCCTTCCAGGTGCGGTCCACCTGGGCCTTGGCTTTGGCGAGCAACGCGTCGGCCCGGTCGGGGCTGGCGGCTTTGAGGCTCTTGAACCGCACTTCCTTGTACATGAAGTCCTCCAGGGCGGTGGTGGCGTCCTTGGAGTCAAGCTGGAAGGGGTTTTTTGCCTGGTCTTTCAGCCGGGGATCGTAGCGGTACAGGGGCCAGATGCCCGAAGTTACCGCCGCCTTTTGCTGATCCATGCCGTGCATCATGTCTATGCCGTGGTTGATACAGTGTGAGTAGGCGATGATGATAGAGGGGCCGTTGTAGCTTTCCGCTTCCCGGAAGGCCTTGATGGTCTGGGCCATGTTGGCCCCCAGGGCTATCTTCGCCACATACACATAGCCGTAGGTCATGGATATGGCCCCCAGGTCTTTTTTGGTGATGTCCTTGCCGCCGGCGGCAAATTTGGCAATGGCCCCCACGGGGGTGGCCTTGGACATCTGACCGCCGGTGTTGGAGTAGACTTCGGTGTCCAGGCAGAGAACGTTCACGTTCCGGCCCGCGGCAAGGACGTGGTCCAGGCCGCCGTAGCCTATGTCGTAACCCCAGCCGTCGCCGCCCAGAATCCACACCGACCGTTTGATAAAGTGATCCGCCAGGGAGAGGAGCATCTTCGCCAGGGGTTTGCTTTCGCCCCCCAGGGCCTTTTTCAGCTCGTCCACGGTTTTCCGCTGTTCCTCAATAGCCGCGTCGTCGGCCTGGGTGTTGGCAAGGAGCTTGTCGATAAGGGCGGTCTGTATCCCTTCGGCCTTGGCCTGGGCGGCTACTTCCCGGACGTGTTCGGCAAGCTTGTCGCTGGTAAGCCGCATCCCCATGCCGAATTCGGCGGCATCCTCAAAGAGGCTGTTGGACCAGGCCGGCCCCCGGCCGTCGGCCCGCTGGCA
>JAISQR010000179.1 GCA_031274035.1 Treponema sp.
CAAATGGTAAAAAAGCCCGTTCCCGCCTTGCATGTACTGTTTTCTCCTATTCTCTGCGTCCTTTGCGCTCTCTGCGGTTAGAATTCTTTTCTTATGATTTAGTGTAATCAAGATACTAGAGTTTCTCTTCGCGCTGAAAAAGTTCAATAATTTCCCGCGGCGTCTTTACCGTCCGCAGGGATTGCAGAAAATCGTCACTGTGCACATAGCGGGCGAGTTTGCTCAAAAGCCGCAAATGCGTGTTTGTGCTGCCATCGGGGCCCAAAAGCATAAAGAAAACATCTACCGGCTGCCCGTCCACCGCGTCAAATTTTATGGGGATTTCTTTGCGTCCGAAACCGATCAAACTTGTCTGGATGCCGCGTATCAGCCTGTGGGGAATAGCCACTCCCTTGCCGATCCCCGTCGATATTTCCTTTTCACGCTCCATAACTTCTTCGACAACGTCTTTTCCGTTTCTTATCTTGCCGCTTTTCACGAAGAGCCCCACCATCTCTTCAATAATCTCTCTTTTCTTTTTGCCCTTCAAATCAAGTTCAATACAGTCCTCCGACAATAATTCGGAAAAATTGACATCCATACGTTCATTCCTCCGGCGACGGGGTATTCAGCCCCGCGCAGTAATCTACCGGCATGGTGAAAAAAATACCCGTTCCCGGCGAAGTGAGCCCCCCGCAAATACGGTTCAGGAGTTTTTCCAACTGCGGAAGAACGGATTCATCATGAGCAACAGCAAAAATTGTTTTATTCCGGGGAGCGCTGCCCTGCATAAAATCCCTGAAACCCGCAAAAAGGGGAACCTCGTGGGTTAAAAACCTTCCCATACCCACCGAGTCAAGAATTGTAGCGCCCGGAATTCCAACCTCAAGAAAGGCGGCCATCACATCCGCCAGTACTTCTTCTTTATTTAATACGACAACAAGCAACTTCATCTTAACTTCTATTAATAATACAACATTGCAAGGGAAAATGGCAAACGCCGGAGAAAAACAAGCGGAGGCCGCAGAGTCTCCGCTTTATCAGAAAAAAGCCCTTTTCAGCCTTTATACGGGGCGGGTCGGAACATCTCCGGCCGGCGGGACCGTCCAACTAATACTGGTCGCGCCCCTCATCGTAGCGGGGTTTGGATCCGCCATGATAGCCGCCCCGGCCGCCGCCGCCCTGGGGCCGGTCCTGGGCCTCATTGACACGCAACTGGCGGCCCTCTACCTCCTGCCCGTCAAGGCCCTTGATAGCCGCGTCTTTTGCTTCCGGGGTGGCCATTTCCACAAAGGCAAAGCCACGAAATCGTCCCGTTTCCCGATCATTAATCATACGAACAGACGTAACTTCCCCAAACTCGGAAAAAGTCTGCCGTACCTTCTCTTCCGTAGAGGAATAACTTAGGTTCCCCACATAGATCCGTGTGCTCATTCGAAAAAAATCCTCTCTTTAGTCTGTTTCCCTGTATCCCGTCATACGAATGGACTTTTTTTAGGAAACTTGTTTAACTATACCAGCGATTATTCGCGCTGTCAAACAAAAAATACAGCGCGATTGTAATATCTGAGCTGGTTCCAAAACTGCGAAAACCCGCGGGGCGCAAGGGATTGCAGGGGCGCGAAGCGGCCGCGTCAGCGGCGGAACCCCCGAAAAGCCCGGTTTTTGCCGAGCAAAAATGCGCGCATGGCAATCCGCTTTTCATTTTGAAACCGACTCATCTGTTTTTAGCGCAGCCGTGTTACCCTGAAATCCGAAAACGCGGCGCTCAATTTATTGGTACGCAGGCTGATCCATGAACCCTTTAGCAGTTTTGGATCAAGATAGAAATAATAATAGTAATTGGGCAGCGTGGGATCATAGACCCGGACTTCGCCGTCGTTTGTGTTGATGATGATTTTTGCGGGAACTGTTTGTCCGGGAACACTGTTGACAAGCGATAAGGCGGTGTTTATGGGCAAGATTTCAACGTTATAGTCTTTCATAAGCCGCATATCGGTATTGGTCCGGCTTTGATAGACCTGGCCGCGGAGGCCGTAGTGGGGGGAATCTTTGGTGACGTTTGTATCCAGATTTACCCACAGAAGATATGACTGACCGTTCCCCCAGGCAACGCCCGGAGCGGCTTTATCAACACCTATGTGGATACCGAACCCCGCGTGGTATTTCCCCTGCGTGGCTTCCCTCGTGTCTTTGTAGCCCCCGCCCGCGTATTTGATGGAAAACTCCACCTGATATACTCCGGACTGGGGAAGCTGCCGGTTTATACGGGCGAGAGGGGCCCCCGTATCCCCCTGGACAAGGCTGCCCGCGGCCCTCCATACGCCGCCGGCGGCTTTCCATTCTCCAATGGATGAGAAGTTGTCTTCTGCGACTACCGACTGGGCAAAAACCGAAACTGCCGCTGCGAAGCTCAACACGACTACGAACAGAACAAGCTTTTTCATATCTCCTCCTCAAAAGCAATTAATTATCTATCCGAAACCTGATTGTACCCCTGTTTTGCTCAGGATGCAAGAAAAATTTGTCTGAGATCTATTGATTTTCGTAAGTTTGGACTTCCTGGTATTTATAGACCAGCTCGATTCCCGCTGCGTGGAACATCTGTTCCGATTCTTCCCCCGCGTGGTAGCGCCTTTCGGCTACGACCCGACGGATTCCACAGTTGATGATGAGCATGGCGCAGGTCCGGCAGGGAGTCATACGGCAGTAGAGGGTGCCGCCTTCTATTGATATGCCGTAGCGGGCGGCCTGGCAGATGGCGTTTTGTTCCGCATGAACGGTCCGGGTGCAATGCCGGGTTACATGCCCGTCCTCGTGAACCATTTTTTTCATTTGATGACCTACATCGTCACAATGCGGAAGCCCCGCGGGGGAACCTACATATCCTGTAACAAGAATCGTTTTTCCGCGGGTTATGACGCATCCGGATCTCCCCCTGTCGCAGGTCGCGCGGCTTGCCACAGCGTCTGCAATTTGCAAAAAATAGTCGTCCCAGGAGGGTCTGAGGCGGGCGGGCTGAGCTTCCGGCGCGGGGGTTTGCGGAGCGCTTTCAGGGTCTTTTTTGTTTTCCATGAACGTATTTTACGGCTTTGAGTCTGTGAAATGCAATGCCTGTACCTCAAAAGGCAGGGCACCAGCACTTACTTTTTCACAGTTATTAGCGCATTTTTTGCGGCAAAGCCGCAAATGCGCCCAAATTCCGAATTATAAGGAGATTTTGAACAGGCTCTAATTTCTTAAAACTCTGCGGTTTTGATGGTTTTCCGAAGGCTAAAAAGTAAGTGCTGTTACCCTGCTCAAAAGGGCAGCTTCTTTTTTCACGGCCCCTCCTCATTTTGAAACAGCCGCGCGGTTAAAATGTAATTTCAAAACCCCGCGGGGCCGCGGCGCGGCAGACCGGCGTTACATCAATTTTATCCACCCGCGCGCGGGGAGGCCCCGAACGCAGGGCTTTTATAAAAATTTGCAGGGTATCTTCCGGTCCGCAGCATTCGCAGGTAACGCTGCCGTCAGCCTCGTTGCGCACCCAGCCGTTTACCCGCAGACGCTGCGCCTGCTTCTGTGTCCAGCAGCGGAAACCCACGCCCTGAATCCTTCCGAAAATACGCAGCAGAAAACCATTTTGCGTCATAGTATCTCGATTATACCAAAGCCCCCGTTTCGATAACCAGTGGTAGATTTTTATTTTTGGAGGCGCTATATTCTGAAATTAACGGAGCTTGGCCCGGAGACTTGGGTGAACGGAGGATTGTATGAACAAGTGGGTTGCTTGCACGGGGCTTGCTGTTTTTCTTGCGGTTCTTGGGGGATGTTTTCTGATGCCGGGGGACGCCGAAGGCGCTCAAACCGCGGCGGGCCGGGAGCGGACGGCGCTTCTGAAAAAGTATATGCCCCTTGCGGCGGCGGACGGGGCGGTAAAGGTAGCGGTGATTCGCAATCTTTCCGCGGGCGACCACACGACGCAGTTTATTGAGGGTTGTGTCTCCGAGGGTCAGGCGCTGGGGTTTACCGTTGACACCTTTATTACCGACGGGGATGGGGACAGGTGTCAGGCGGTGGTGGCGGAGGCGATTGGCAAGGACTACGACGGCCTTATTCTGTCTCACGGGGGGGCGGAGTATACCTACAACGCGCTTAAACCCGCGGTGGACAAGGGGATGGCTGTGGTTACCTTTGACTCGGTTCCCTATCCTAACGGGGATCCGACAGGGCAGATTCTGAGGGGGGTAACGAGTACCGCTCAGGACGACGCGAAACTTGCCTATCTGTCTTTGCAGGCATTGGTTAAGAGTTTTGAGACGGGAGGGCGGCCCCTGCGGGTTATCCGGGCGTGGATGGGGCCGGGGGTTCCGCCGCTGGATCGCCGGCAGCTTACCTACGATCAGTATGTCCGGGCGGGGACTATTGTTGAGGCGGCTTTGGCGGCCCCCGGTGATTTCGCCAATCCCCGGGGCGGCGCCCAGGCCGCGCTGGCCGCTTTGCTTCCGCTGCATCCGGAGGGGACGGTAGACGCGATTTGGGGTTCCTACGACGAGCTGGCGAAGGGCTGCCTTGACGCCCTTGACGCCGCGGGGCGGAAAGACATCAAACTTATTTCTATTGATATTTCCAACGATGACATTAGCCTGATGCTTTCTCATGCCGATGTCTGGGTATCTACCACCGCGGCGGATCCCAAACTGATAGGTATTGTTGATATGCGTATTCTGGCGGCGAAGTTTGCCGGCGAGTCTACCCCGGACACGTACAATTTTGACGTGCAGGAAATAAAGACCACGGCGCTGAACAGTTCCATCACCATGGCGAACATTGCGACGGTGCGCTATGGCTGGGGAGATGAAAAAGGGGTGTTTGACCGGTACGGCTGGATGGCGGACATAAAAGACGCTGATAGCAGCCTGTCGGACTTCTAATAAATGTGAGCCGAAGACGGCTCTGCGTTTTCGGGAAGGCCCGAAAACGCATTACGCCCGCAAAATTGCGCCGTCTTGAACGTCGCGGGGCCATTGAGGCAATGGCCCCGTCTTAAGCGCAACAGGCTGATAGATAAGGGGTGTGCACTATGAAATTAAAGATTCGGTTAAGTCTTATTGTTATCGCTATGGTGGTAACGGTTATCGCGGTTATCGCCGGTGTGCTGCTGCTCCAGGCGCGCACGCTCCAGGAAAACGCGGCGGCGGAGAATCTCAAAAATCTCGCGGGCCTTGTGGCCTCCGAAATGAAGGACGATTTTGAGCGGTATCTAGACACGGTTAGGACCCTTGCGGCGGTTATGAATGGCTATGAGCGCATGGAGCCGGAGATGCGGCGTACAAACTACGATGAGATGCTGCGCTCCCTTATGGAAACTTCCCTTGAATTTTTCAGCCTCTATACGGTGTGGAAGCCTAACACCCTCGACGACCGCGCCGGGGAGCTTGCGGGAACGAGCGGTACGGATGCGAGCGGGGAATATATGACCTGGTTTATCAGGGATGGCTATTTTCCGGAAATGCGGGCTTATGGGGAAAACCCTCAAGCCTACCGCTCCCTCCTCAGCCGCCTTGACACGATGCACGCGCCGGCCATCGGTAATCCCGCGATGGAGTTTCTAAACGGGAAGCAGTTCTACCTGGTCAACATTGAAGCGCCTGTTATCCGGGACAGGGATCAGGCGGTTATCGGCATGGTGGGGATAACCTTTGATCTTGCCCGCACTCAGGAGTTTCTGATTCAGCAGCCGCGGCCCTACGGGGGGCATTCGGGCGCGTATTTGACGATCTACGCCAATGACGGCGCGATAGCCGCCCACCCTGACGCGGCGGCTATCGGGAAGAACTACCGGGATGTCATGGCGGAGCGTATAGGGGACGCGGGGCTGCGCATGGTGGCCCAGTCCCTCAGCACCGGAAAGCCGGGCTGGAGCGAACACAACGGCCTGTTCTTTCAAAGCTACCCGTTTTATGTGGAGAAAAGCAACGCTCCCTGGACTATCCTCATTACGGTTCCCACGGCGGTGGTGTTTGAAGCGGGCGCGATTATGACCCGGTTTACGCTTATGTTCGCCTTTGCCGCGATTATCCTGTCCGGGGTTATCACCTTCCTTGTGGCCTCACGGATTGCCAAGCCTATTATGTATATCTCCCGCTCGCTGAAGGATATTTCCGAGGGGGCCGGGGATTTGACCCAGTCTATCGCCCTTGAAAGGCATGATGAAACCGGCGATCTGGCCCGGTTTTTCAACAATACCCTGGGGAAGATACGGACCCTGGTTATGACTATTAAGCGCCAGGCCGCCGCGCTTTTTGATATAGGGAACTTTCTGGCGGTGAATATGAATCAAACCGCGGGCGCTGTCAATCAGATTACCGTTACTATCCAGAGTATTAAAAATCAGGTGGTGAACCAGTCCGCGGGCATAAGCGAAACCAACGCCGCTATGGAACAGATTACCGCCAATATCGACCGGCTTAACACGCATATTGACCGTCAGAATGAAAGTGTCGCCGAGTCTTCCGCGTCAATCGAGAAGATGCTTGCCAATATTGATTCGGTTACTCAGACGCTGATGAAGAACGTGGATAATGTGAAAGAGCTGACGGAGGCGTCGGGAATCGGGCGCGGGAGTCTTCAGAATGTCGCGCTGGATATTCAGGGGATTGCCAGGGAATCCGAAGGGCTTCTTGAAATCAACGCGGTGATGGAAAACATCGCGAGCCAAACGAATCTCCTGTCTATGAACGCGGCTATCGAAGCGGCTCACGCGGGGGAAGCGGGGAGGGGCTTTGCGGTAGTGGCTTCCGAGATACGGAAGCTCGCGGTATCTTCCACGAATCAGTCCAAGACTATCAGTACGGTGCTCGAAAAGATAAAAGGCTCTATCGACAAAATATCGAGGTCTACCGGCGAAGTATTAAACAAGTTTGAAGCTATCGACTCAGGGGTGCAAATGGTCTTCCAGCAGGAAGACCGCATCAGGAACGCTATGGAAGAGCAGGGCAGCGGCAGCCGGCAGATACTGGAAGCTATAGGGCGTTTGCAGGACATAACCCGCCAGGTGAAAGCCGGCTCTCTCGAAATACTTACCGGGAGCCGGGAGGTTATCAAAGAAAGCGGCAATCTTGAAAAGGTGAATCAGGAGATCGTCAACGGGATAAACGAAATGGCCGGCGGCGCGGAGCAGATAAACGCCGCGGTGGACCGGGCCAGCGCCATAAGCGGCGATAACAAAGAAAATATCGAGAGGCTCATCCATGAAGTCTCCCAATTCAAAGTGGAGTAGATCCGCAGGTCTCCCGCCAAGCGCCTGGTAAGGGAACGGGGCGGACTCTCCATGAAGACGCTCCGCTCCCGGACTAAGGGGAGAAGCGGCGTAAGCAAAGGAATTGGGGGCATTACCGCGATTCTTTATTGAAACGCGGCTTATAAAAAGGATGATGATGTATGTTTTTTTATACATAAATGAATAGCGCCGCTTTCTTATATTAAAAAAGATATACCACGACAACCTGCTAAGGTTCCGTTTTCTCTTCCTCATCTTTGTTTTGGATATTTCCGATGATCTTCCGTATCTCTTCCTTATTGGAACTTACGATCCTTTCATCCTCAAGGAGGGCTTCCAGTGCGTCCATGTCGGCAAAACCTTCGCTCACGGCGGTATTCAGCGCGCCTATACCTTCGGTGTTTTCGCTGTCGGCTGTCAAGAGAAGGCGGGCAATCGTAAAACGGATAAAAGCCTTTGAAGGTTCAACTTGATCCGCGGGTATAGCATTGACCAGTACCCGGTACTCCTCCAGGGCTTTGGCAAAAAATTCTCCTCTTTCAAGTAGCAGGGCATACTCATAGCGTACCCTGGAATCGGTATTTCCATTGGCAATAAGCTGGGCATAACTGTCTACAGCCTCTATCCTGTCCAGTTTTGACAGGGAGCGGGCATAGAGCAGGAGCGCGTCGTTATTTTCCGAAAGGGCAAAGGGATATTTGGAGAGTATCTCTTCGGTTTTTTCATATTTTTCCATTGCATAGCAGACTAATGCGTAGTTATAACCATCGTCCATACTTTCCGGTGTAAGGGCAAGTACACGGGTGTAGAAGGATTCCGCCTGCTCAAAATCGCGGGTTTTAATTTTACAGTAGGCGGCGGCTTTAAGGGCCATTATGTTATCGGGGTCAGTTTTCAGTATACGTTCAAAATAATCCGATGCTTCGTCAAAACGGCCGGTTTCAAAGGCGATTCTCCCCAGGTTATACTCGGAAGCTGTCCGTGTCTTATCCGCCGCACGAGCGCGGTTAAGCCATTTCTCTGCTTCACGGTATTTTTCGCTCTTTCTGCCGGCGTCGCTTTCAGCTTCGGCAAGCTGGAAATATGCCATGCCTATAGAATAATATTCCTCCGCCGAGGCAGCAGCCCGGCTTGCGCAGCCCGGAAAAAAAACGGCAATAGCCGCAAGGAAAAGCGCAAAGCAGGCTGAGGGATTGGAAAAAATTCTCATACACATTATCCTATTCAATTCAATGCCCGGCACGGGTATTAAGCACCGTATCCTCAATTTCACGGAGCTGCGCCCGGTAAAGGCCGGCTATATTGACCCCGTAATCCGCTATAAGTTCTATAATATTTCGGGGATGTTCCGCCTGATCACGGCCGTTGATGCGGTCGCCCGCATCTCCAAGGCCCGGCATTATATAGGCTGCCTCATTGAGTACCGGATCCATCCAAAGGGTATAGAGCCGGCAATTCTCTAGGGCGCGGATAACCCTGAGAGCGCCCTTGAGGGCCGATATTGCGGTGAAGAAACTGATCGATTTAGGCTTAATTCCTACCGAGAGAAGGTATTTGACAACGGTAACAAGGCTGCCGCCTGTCGCGTTCATAGGATCGGCAAAAACAAGGTCCTTGCCGTCAAGCTGATCGGCGTTGAAATAGGATCGGTCAAGATCGAGTATATACTCCATGTCGTTTTCATGCTTGGTATCATCCCTGCTGATCTTGAACAGGGCAAAGGGGGTAACATAACCTTGGGAAGAATACTCCTCAATCTCCTTGGACATGATCATTGAAGGGAGCAAAGCGCCCCTGAGCATGACGCACATGACAGTATTTTCGATCTTATCATCGATGTTGGTTATCTTGTGGACGGCATAGTTCTGTACCGGTTGGTTTACCGGTGTTTTTACAATGAGGTAATTTTTATCGGCGCCTTCCGTACCTCCGTATGCCAGCTTAAAGAGCATCTCATAAGCGCGTTGTATATAATAGACGAATTCGGCCCTTTCGGTATGAAGGTCCCGCAGTTTAGCGATAAGCCTGGATGCTTCCGCATGACTTTCGTGGGGCATTAAAAAAGAGTATACCTGTATACCCGTATCTTTTTTGCATATCTCCTGCATTGCAAGGCCCATTTCATTGTAGAGACTGATAAGGTTGTCGGCTTCTTTTTTCCGGCGGGTTTCCGGCGGGGACACAGAAAGTACGCCAAAACTGCTCATCGCCTGCCTGTAGATGCTGTCCATACGGAAAATATTTTCCTTATCGGTTTCGTCGAGGTATCCGTCTAAATCTTCTGCTTTAAGGATCACTTTGTTCATACACACCCCTTCAATTTTATTATAAAAGAAAAAAACGGCAAAAAAAAGCCCTGGAGTACAGGGTAACTGCATTTACTTTTAATATTTTGAAGAACCGCCGGCATTCAAAAATTCGTACTGTTCGCGGTTAAAATATTCTCCTTCCGAACCGGCGTTAGTAATTTAATAATATTGTATAACTTTGTATATTCAAATATCATGGAAAATATGAATGGTAACTATAACAGAGTCGGCAGGGCAATTCTTGACGAACTTATTGGCATTGTAGGCCGCTCCTCTGTACTGAGCGACAAGGAAAAACTTGAAGCCTATTCCCATGACGAGACCGATGCCGGGGAATACGGCCATTTCCCCGAGGTTGCGGTGCTTCCAGAGACGGCCGGACAGGTTGCGGCCATTGTAAAACTGGCTAACAGAGAGCATATCCCTATTACGCCCAGGGGGGCAGGTTCGGGGCTTTCGGGCGGAGCCATACCGGAAGCAGGCGGGATTGTGGTATCCCTGGAAAGGATGAACAGGCTCATCGAAATAGACCGAGAAAACATGGCGGCGGTGGTAGAAGCGGGGATGATTACAAACGATTTTGCCCTGGCGGTTCAGGAACAGGGCCTCTTCTTTGCGGGGTATCCCATGAGCCTTCAGACCTGTATGATAGGCGGCAATATCGCTGAAAACGCGGGGGGCGGTAAGGCTGTCAAGTACGGCGTAACCGGCAGGTATATCCTGGGGCTGGAGCTTGTTACACCCCTGGGGGATATTGTGGAACTTGGCGGAAAATTGACCAAGGATGTAACCGGCTACGACCTAAAATCCCTGGTTATAGGATCCGAGGGCACTTTGGGTATAGTTACCAAGGCTATCATACGCCTTATTGGGAACCCTACCGTAAAGTCCGATCTCCTTGTGCTGTTCAAGACACCGAAAGACGCTATAGACCTGGTACCTGAAATACTAAGCCGCGGGATAACCCCGACAAGTATTGAGTTTATGGATCAACTTTCGGTGATCACAAGCTGCCGTTACCTTAACGAAAGTCTTTCCTACGAGAACTGCGGGGCTATGCTCCTTATCGAACTGGATGGAACCAACCCCGATCAGGTTGAAAACGATTTAATAGAAACAGGCAAACTCTGCGAAAGCCGGGGCGCTGTGGAAGTTTATGTTGCCGAGGATCGTAACAATATCGAGCGTATCTGGAATGTACGGCGCAACCTTGCCGAAGCCTTTAAGGTGTATAGTCCGGTCCAAAGCATAGAGGATATTGTCGTTCCTATTTCGCACATACCGGCTATGATACCGGAACTGGAAAGGCTGGGGAAAAAGTACGGAATGCAGATACCTTGCTACGGTCATGCCGGTGATGGAAACCTCCATGCAACACTGGTCAAGGATCCGGCTATGAGCAGGGAAGAGTGGAAGAAACACGAGACGGCCTGTCAGGAAGAGCTTTACCGCATTGTAAAGGAAGCAGGCGGAAAAATTTCAGGCGAGCACGGTATAGGTCTTAAACGGAGGGATTTTTACCGGAACCTTGCGGATCCCGCGGAGCTTGAATTGATGCGGGCAATCAAAAGGGCCTGGGATCCGAATAACATTATGAACCCCGGGAAGATATTCTGCTGATTGGGCGCTTAGGAGGGGGTCTGTATTGGATGGAAACAGGCCTCCCAACGATCCATAAAAACGCCGCTTGTCTACGCTTTATAAACCGCGGAATGAAGGTCCAAAGTCCCCGGCCCCCTGTGAATTCTAATGAAAGTTCAGGACCGATCTTAAAAATATCCTCTTCCAACACTTCAAAATAGCTTAACCAAGGGGCCTTTTAAACCGATATGTGTTTAGAGGTATTATATGGAAGCGGAAATGGAACGGCCTGAAACATTTGAACCTTCTCAGAGCGAAGCACCTGAGTTTTCAGATATCGTACCTGAACAGCCTGAATTTTCAAATTCTTCTCAGAATGAGGCTCCGGTGTTTGTAGATACGGTACGAGAACAGTACGAATCTCCTGAGTTTTCTCAGAACGAGGCCCCTGTATTTTTGGACGCCGCGGCGGAACAGCCTGAATCTTCAAATTCTTCTCAGAATGAAGCTCCGGCGTTTGTAGATACCGGAACGGAACAGCCCGAATCTTCCCCGTGTAAAATTCCTGAATTTTTACAAGAGACACAGGAAGAGTTTTTAGCTTCACACTTTGAATATGAGAAATGTCTATCGGTTCTGTTACGGGAAAAAGAACTCTTAGGGGAGATAACTTCCATGCAGGCCCAGGTTAGGCAGGCGGTGATTGATCGCGAATGGACAGATTTTGATTCCATGCTTAATATCCTGAATAGCTTAGGTGATGAATTCCAGACGCTGGAGTCTGACCGTGTTGAGCTTTTTAAAGCCGCGCTTGATGGAAATGACGAAGGAACCGATTTTTACGGTATGATTGTACAATTACAGCCTGAACAGCGAAGCAAAATAACCGAGGTATACCGGAATCTTAAAATGGAATTTTTCAAAGTCCGCATGGCTAATGATACCCTCACAACCTATTTAAACGAAGCAAAGACAGTGGTAACGTCATTTCTGGAGGCAGCCTTTCCCGAAAGGCGGAACCATGTGTATTCCCGGTCGGGCGTTCCAATCCCCCAGGATATGCGGAGCCTCATAGTGAATCAAAGTTTTTAGAGGAGAAATAATAGATGACATCTACCTTTATGGGAATAGAGATTGGAAAACGGGCGGTAGGAGCCCATCAGCAGGCCATGAATACGACGGGGCATAACCTTTCCAATGCCTCAACCGAAGGTTATTCACGGCAGCGGGTGGAATTTTCTCCTTTTGAACCAATCTATCTTCCCGGCCTTAACCGTGAGGAAACTGCCGGTCAGCTTGGGCAGGGGGTTGTGGCCGCCCGCATAGAACGCATGCGGGATGAACTTTTGGATAAGCGTATTGTTGCCCAATCATCAGGCGAAGGTTACTGGAGCGCCCGCGATCCCTATGTGCGTCATTTGGAGCAAGTCTACCTGGAGCCCGGAGAAAATTCCGTGCGCAGCAAGATGGACGAGTTCTGGAATGCGTGGGAAGAGCTTTCAGTTTATCCTGCGGATATTGCCCCCCGTATAGCAGTGCTTGAACGGGGTAAAACCCTTATTGACGGCATCCATGAACGATTTAAAGCCCTTAAAGGCTTGCAGGATATGGCCAACGGGGATATAGAATTGAGCCTTTCACGGGTGAACGAGCTTTCACGGCAGATTGCGGGCCTCAATAACGACATACAGAAGATACGCGCCCAAGGGGACAGCCCTAACGATCTCTATGACCGGCGGGATCTGCTCGTGGATAAACTTGCGTCCATCATAGATATTTCTATTGACAGCCGCGATCCCGATGAATTTATGGTGCATACAGCAGGAATGGTGCTCGTTCAGGGACATATAGGCCGCCAGTTTGAGCTTAGTATGCCCGCGCCTGGCAGGGGAACCGAGAATGACGCCTATCCTCGTATAGTCTGGCAGGATATAGGGGAGGAGGTTCATTTCCGCAACGGCAGCCTTGCGGCTCTGGTAGAATTGCGGGACGACACCCTCCGTTCAGAGATACAGACCCTGGATACGATGACCATGCACTTTACCGATCTTGTAAACGAGGTCCATCGTTCCGCCTACGGCATCAACGGGATGACCGGAAACGATTTCTTTAACGAGCATCCCTTTGTTACCAACGTAGGCGGCAATTACGACCGCGATGGAGACGGGGCCTTTGACTCCAGCTATATCTTCCGTATCAATGGGACCAATGCGCTTGATAAAAGGGCTCAGGTCGGACTGGAAGGCACTATCATTCTTTCCGCGGCAGGCGGTACGGTCGAGATACCCTATTATCCTACCGATTCCGTCGGAGACATCGTCAACAGGATCAACAATTCCGGCGCCGAAGTGGCGGCGCGGCTTAACAAGGACGGTCATCTTTCCCTTAAAGCCTCCGCCGCCGCTGACGCGGAAAATCCTGACTTTGTGATACGTCATATCGAGGACAACGGCCGTTTCCTTACCGGTTATGCGGGGCTCCTCAGCGCGTCAGGCCCTGAAGGCGCTTATGACTGGGGCGGGGCCGACGCGGTCTCCGTACTGCGCGGCGGCGCCCTGGATTATGCGCTTGCCCCAACAGCCCACCCTTCCGGCTGGATCGAAGTGAACAACGCCCTTATCAAGGATCCGTCTTCAGTCGCCGCCGGTATAGGGGAAAACGGCCGTCCTGCAAATCCGGGCAACGGAGAGGCAGCCCTCGCAATTGCCGCTATCCGTAATACCCAGGTGATGGTAGGGCAGGTTCGCAGTTTCGACGATTACTTCGCCGATTCGGTAGGCCGTGTTGCTATGCTTGGCGAACAGAGCGGACGCGCCCTGGAAACCCAGAATCTCATTATGAAGCAGTTAAAGGACATGCGGGAATCGATTTCCGGCGTCAACATGGATGAAGAACTTTCTAATATGATCAAATATCAGCACGGCTATGCGGCCGCGGCCCGTTTTATCACAACGGTAAACACTATGCTTGATACGATAATCAACAGGATGGGAGTATAAGGAGGCTTTATGCGCAGAGTATCAACCGATATGCCTAATACTGACATGCAGTATTATCTCCGGCGGCAGGAAGAGGGTCTTGCCAATATCCAGTCAAAAATCGCGGGACAGAACAGACTGTACGAATTACGGGACGATCCCCTGGCTGCTTCCCACGCGGTGCGCTACGAATCGTACCTTGCCCGGCTTAACCGTTTTGAACAGAATAATCTGTACGCCCAGGACCATTTTAATCATATTGACGGTTATCTTCAGCAAGCCAATTCGGTACTCCACCGTATTCGGGAAATTTCTGTCCAGGGCGCGACAGGTACGTATGCCCGGGAAGATCTACGGAATATGGCCGTGGAGATTAACGAGCTTCTCAAAGAACTGGTCTCTGTTTCCAACGCGCTGGGACCAGACGGTAAATACCTTTTCGCCGGGGATAAGGCTTTTACCGAGCCTTTCCGCATTGTAGAAGGATCGGTCGCGGGTGGGGACTCAAACTTTGATCAGGTTCCCCTGATACTAAGGGTTGACTACCTCGGCGCAGGCTCTTCACGGCGGGCCGAGGTCAGCGACGGTACATATTCGGTATTGGACTTAGGCGGCGGAGAAGCCTTCTGGGCGGAAAAGATGCAGATCTTTTCCAGTATGGATGCTTCGGCGTACCGGGCGGAAGCTGCCGGCGCTTTTTTTGTAGACGGAGTCGAGATCACGGTGAATCCTGGCGATACCCTTCCTGCCATTGTAGCCAAGATCAACGATTCCCCCGCGCCTGTAAAGGCATATATAGATCCGGAATCGAGAGGTCTTGTTCTGGAAGGAACGAGCGCCCATCTCATCAAACTGGAAGACCGCAGGTCTGCCGGTGAGAACCAGATTCCCCAAAACAACGCCGAATCCCATGTCCTACAGGATCTGGGCATACTGGGTGCAAATACGGAAAGCGGAGCGCCGAACTGGAACAGTTCAGCGCGGGTCTCAGGCGGTTCCGCCTTTGATATGGTTATACGTCTGCGGGACGGCCTTCTGCGCGGGGATTACGATTTTGTCGGAAGCCAAGGCATACTCGGCATAGACCTAGCCATGACGAATCTGCAATCAAGGCTCACCGAAATAGGCAGCCGTGAGGAACGGGTAGAGATGACCTGGAGCCGTATTAACGAGGAGATTCCCAATGTTTCCAAGGCGTTAAGCAGGGAAGCGGGTCTCAATCTAAGCGAGGCGGCTACCGATCTGAGCATGATGGAATTTGCCCACCGTGCGGCCTTACAGACCGCCGCAAAAGTTATTCCTCCAACTTTGCTTGATTTCCTGCGCTAGCAGCCTGTTGCACTTGTGGATTTTTTGCATATTCATGCAAAAAATCCGATTAAAGGGGCTCCTTTGGGAGTTTGCAACCCATTCATGGGCAAGCCCAACAAACCCCACACCCTTATTAAGGAGGAGAAAAAAGTGAAGGTTGCGACCAAGGCCTATGGTTTGATTGATGTAGACGAACGGCAAAAAATCACTTTCCCGCAGGGGCTTTTTGGTTTTGAGCCCTTTAAGGAGTATATGCTTCTGGATGCGGAACGGCAGCCGTTTTATTGGCTTCAGTCGGTGGATGAGGAAGGGGTCGCGTTTATCCTGATCGACCCTTTCCTTTTCAGGCCGGATTATGAAGTGAATATCAGCAACGAAGAATTGCTCGATATAGGTCTTTCCAGTCCTGAAAAAGCCCTTGTCTTTTCTATTGTTACCATCCCGCCGGAAAACGGCTCTATAACCGCAAACTTGCAGGGCCCCCTTATCATTAACCGGGATACGCGCTACGGCAAACAGGCCGTTCTTTCGGATTCGCGCTGGAATACCCGGCATGATATTATGGCGGAACTGTCGGCGGTAAGGCGGAATCTATGCTGATACTTTCCAGAAAAATCAACGAAAAGATTATGATAGGCGATGAAATATCAATCTCGATCATAGAAATACGGGGCGATCAAGTCAGGCTGGGAGTTGAAGCCCCCAAAGCGGTAAAAGTTTTCCGTCAGGAAGTATTCGATGCGATAAAGGCTGAAAACAAAGCCGCCGCCGAATCACAACCTAATTTTCCCGCATTCGATTTTGGCGCAAGGGGAAAAGCTCTTTAACCGTAACCGCTCAGGGCCGCAATTCTTCATACATGTTTGTACGCGCCTTTAACAAAGGGCCCCTTTCGCTTCAAGCGGCGGACTCATTACGGCGCAAAACGCGGCGCTATTACGCCGGTTTCCGCTCCCCCGCATTAGTCCTGAGTAGTTTTTTTATCTTTGTTTTCTTCATAGAGCCGGTTAAAATCATCTGCGATTGAATAAAAAACGTCAATAATAAAGGGATCAAAATGCGTTTCTTTGTCTTCCATCATTTTTTCTACTGTTACCGAATGGTTTAAAGAAGGCTTATAGCTGCGTTCCATACGCAGGGCGTCGTAGACATCGGCAATAGTAACAATACGGGCGGCAAGCGGTATCATGTCTCCTTCAAGCTGAAAGGGATAACCGTTGCCGTCCCAGCGTTCATGGTGAGAAAGGGCTATCTCCTTGGCCATAGGATTGGGATAGGTAGAAAGAATAAAGGCTCCGTTTTTCGTATGCTCGCGCATGATACTCCATTCCCAGTCCGAAAGGGGTCCTTCCTTGTTGAGGATATCGTCCGGTGTACCTATTTTTCCTACATCATGCATGGACGCCAGAAAGCCGATATTGTCGATAAAATCGGCGTCAATTCGGATATATTTTTCATTATAATTAGTATACAGCTCCTCGGCTATACGTTTGGAATAATAATTTACCCGCATGATATGCTTGCCAGTATCATTGTCCTTCAGTTTTGAAGCTTCAAGCAGGCTCATAAAGACGCTTCTGAGAAGCCGCCTGTTTTCCTCGGTAACGTCATCGAACATAACTATAAATTCATGCGGTTCCTTGATGTCTAGGCCGGCGGGAAAGAGGTAAACCCGCACCTGCACCGACACCATATCCCGCGATTTAATCCGTGTTTCGCCCTTCCATGAATAACCGTTTTCGCCTTTGATTACAGTCTCCCGTATCTTCCGTATATCATCCATCTCAAAAGCCTTGCCGAACACATCCGTAAAGTAACTTCCATGTAGATTAAAAAAATTGGTAAAAAGATTTTCACAGGCAGAATTGGCAACAATAATCTTTAAATCTTTATCAATAATAAGGACTGGGAAAACACTGTTCAGAAATAGATTAAAGGACGAAGAAAAGAATTTTGACTGTTCTTCATTGGTATGAGGAATATCTTCCATATCCAATACTTCTTCGACTGGCTCCTCTTCTTTTAATTCTTCTGAGTCTCTATTAATATCATCCATAATAAACCAACTAATTCGATCAAATTTGAATCTATCAAGGTTCTCACTCAGGGTTAACCGACTGTTAAAAAAATCTCTAAAATTGTAGTTTTCGCCGCCCTTTCTTACTCCTAGGAGTTTGTGGGGCTTTGCCCAAAAATCGTATAAATTTGCAATTTATTGCAAATTTATACCTTGCAAACTGCGTAAGGATGCCGGATAATCGTGGTTTTTATGGCTTTTTTGCTAAAAAAGACCATAAAAACCTACAAGTGCAACAAACTCCTAGGAGCCAGTAACGGAAGTCTTCATTTCCGCATCACTTTTCCGAATATACTCAGGGCCGCAGAAAATATCATTACCAATATTCTCCTGTAAGCCCCTGCCTTTTACAATCTCCAACAGCTCAAAAGCTCTCCCTCTTTTTCTTTCAGGATCCAAAAAAAAACTATATTCGGGTATGGCATCCTCCAGCAGAGGCAGGGCTTTCTCCGCGTCCGGGCCGGTAAGCAGAATTGCCCCTGGTATGAACCGTATCGTTTTATTTTGCATATCCGTAGGGATCGATTCGTTTCGAGATGCTTCCCCAATTGCATCTGCCAAGTCTAAAATCCCTACATCCATATAAGGGCTGATTGGTTCTCCTTTATAGTACAGTGCGGTAAAGAAGCGCTTTTTTTTTGCATCTATTACCGGGATCACAATACCCGGCCAGGCTGAATGGGGGAATGCTATACAGTCGAGGGTAGAGACGGCTGTAAAGCCTATACCCAGAGCCAAAGCTATACCTTTTGCTGCGGCAAAACCAATACGCAAACCGGTAAAGGAACCGGGCCCTTTCATACAGACAACCAACCCCAGAGAAGAAGCATCCTGACCGGCGTACTTAAAAAGACTATCGATAATATCCATCAGCAATTCCGAATGCCGCATTCCTGCATCCGCTTCCAAGTACCAAAGCCCCGTATCGGTCTTTAAGGCCGCTGAAAAAACCGAACAGGCAGTATCCAGGGCAAGTATATTCACACTGCCCCATTCGATATTCGGATAAGGCGTACACAGCCCTGTATCTCTATATCAACGAATAGAGTATTATCGGGCAGGCAGGTTTCTATACGCTCGCTCCACTCTATCACTGAAATACCGCTTCCATAGAGATAATCCTCCCCGCCCAGAGCGGTAAAATCATCTATACCGGAAAGGCGGTAAGCGTCTATATGGTAAAGGGAAATACCCCCTGTATATTCAGAAACTATAGTATAAGTTGGGCTGGTAATTTCTTCGGCAATACCAAGACCTTTGGCTATACCCTTGACAAGACAGGTTTTTCCAGAGCCTAAAACGCCCCTTAGCGCGACAACGCTTCCCCTCTGAAGGTTCCTCCCCAGACATTCACCAAAAGCCTTTGTTTCTTCAGGAGAAGCAGAAACAATACAGCTATTCAAGCGGAAGCCCTCCATCTGCATCCAGGTTATATATATACTGTTTGATCTCCTTTACCACCGGTACCAGCGGATAGTCAATAGTTTCAGTTAATTTTACAATGATCTCTTTTTGACCTGTCGGTTTAGTCTCTATAGAAAATTCGAGTTTCCGTTCCACGGCTTTGTTGTTCATCAATTCAAGAACAATACTACCGGAAAAAAATCTACGATAATAAATAGGAACATCCTTTCTGACTACACCTTTTAATTCAAGTACCTTCATCTTAATTTATTATACCTATTTTTATAAAAGTTTTCAATTACATATACTCCTCATTAAATGAAAAGTTGATAACAAAGAGGATTTCCCAAAACTTTAGTTTTGGGAAATCTACCTCAAATTTAAAGGAAAAAGCGGGTTTCAAGCCGCTTTTCCAAAGCCTTTCCTAAAACTAACCGAGTCGCGGGAAAGGCTCAACTATAAGCTGTTTGCGAAATTTGACGTTTTGAAAGTATTTTAAGTTTTTTAACGAGGAGTTTTTTATGTCTGATGATAACGAGCGGCCTTCCCGCCAGGAACGCGGCGGAGACGGGCAGATGGACGGAAGGGACGGAGATGATCGCGGCGGACGCGGCGGCAAGGGTAAGGTTTTTTTTAAGAAAAAGGTATGTAAATTCTGTGTTCAGAAATTGAAGATCGACTATAAAGAAGCCGATATACTGCGCCGGTTTATTACCGAACGCGGAAAGATACTCCCCCGGCGTATTACCGGTACGTGTGCAAAGCATCAGCGCGCCCTGGCATTGGCTGTCAAGCAGGCCCGTATAATCGCGTTACTTCCCTTTGTAGCAGATTAGAGTTTCTTTAGTTTCCATGTATGACGCTGAATCAAATTTGCGGGACAGGAATAGAACGGTTTTTCTTCCCTGTGTGATAAACGGTATTCTCTGTACTGTTTTTTTGAGGACGGGGTTGTTGGCCCTGTTTTTTCTGGTTCCTTTGAGTTTTATCGCATACAACTACAATACCAAGACGCTTTGGGCCGCTGTTTTGGCCGGTATCTTTGGAAACAGTATTGCATCTCTGGTCTTTAATCTGTTTATGGGGGGCAGCGCGGAAACAGCGGTTTGGGATTTTTTCTTCTTTACCCTGATGACCGTTCTGTACGCATGGATTCTTGTACCGCCGTATAAAATTGACGGTATTTGGGCCCTGGGCGGAACCGTCCGCCTTATCGCCGCGTCTGTTGCGGGCGCGGGGTTTTTTCTTGGTACGCTGTTTTTACTCAGGGAGGATTCGTCTTTTTTCATATACTTAAAAAATCAGGCGGAATTGGTACGTTCTTACTATATTGCCTCCGCCGGTTCCGATGTGGTACAGCAATCTCTCCTGGAAGAGTACCTTAGACCGGATAAAATTATAAGCATTATGAAAGACATGATTCTCCGCGGAGGCGGTATTGTTTTTTGCGTCCTGTTCTTCTTTGTAAGCCGCCAACTGGGTCTTTTTATTACCAGCGTCTTCCGGCACAGGAGGCCGGGAAAAAGCCTTGCCGATTTTCATACGCCGTTCGGCCTTATCTGGGTTTTGTCTGTTTCCCTTCTTGTGGTAGTAATTGTAAGTATTTTTAAATTTTCTATTTTAGAGATAGCCGGCTGGAATGTGCTTTCCGTCTGTATTATCCTGTATCTGGCGCAGGGCTGGGGGATAATGCTACATTTGTTTACCCGCGGCAGGTTATCACCGTTTATACGCATGTTTTTACATGTTTTATTTATTTTTTTGATTATCAGCCCTGGACTTAACGCGGTATTATTGGGAGCTTTAACGCTCTTGGGTATTGCTGAAAATTGGGCGTCTTTCCGGACGCCGAAAACAGGCGGATCATCCTCTACTCCGGGGATATAAATACGGGCGTCCGCGGCCGCTAGGATCCGTTAAAAATTGAGTAAGAGACAGTGTCTCAAAGGAGCTTGTATGAAGGTTATTCTTAACAAAGACCTGGCTCCCCTTGGCGAAGAAGGGGATGTAAGAGAAGTAGCAAAAGGCTACGCACGGAACTATCTGTTTCCACGGGGAATTGCCCATCCCTATAACGATAAGTATATAAAGCTCTTTGAATCGAGGCGGGAAGAGATTGAGGCGCGTAAGGCGGAAAAACGGAAGGACGCCTCGGGATTGAAGGAAAGGCTGGAGAGTCTTGAACTTGTAATCACCATGCCTGCCGGGGCCAACGGAAAGCT
>JAISQR010000259.1 GCA_031274035.1 Treponema sp.
GCGTCGAATTCCCTGTCTTCGATAAACCGGGAAATAATAATACCGCCGTGAGCAATCAGAGAGGCAATGGTAAAATTTTTAAGCTCTTCCGCCGGGGCCAGGGATATTCCGGGATACAGGCGGAATATTTGGAATATAATGATGAATATCGGAAGGTATGGCCAATAGGTAACAAAGGATTTGAAGTTAATGGCCGATAAATCATAGAGATTAACTAGGAAAAATCCCGCTCCGAATGAAAGCATCATTCCAAGCAAGTCCGATACGCCCAGCATAACCGAAATTACTACCGAAGACGTATGCCGATATCTGGTTCTGTACCAGATATCAAATTCGTTGAGCGTCATACGTATATAATGGCAGAAAAAAACATTTTTGACAAGTTTTAGGGAAATATGAAGCAGGGCATCGGCGTTTACTTTCAAGTACCGCAAAACCACCCAAATTGGAAGAATTTTAACCGCGAAGGCGCCATCAGACCTCTGGTCTGCGGCGAAGAAGGTTTTAGTATAAAGCCTTATTTTTCTTCCTTTGTGCGCCTTATGCGCCTTCGTGGTTATTTTCTCTTCAAAATATTTCAGGTTTAAGACCTATATTTGTAGGTTACAAAAGTAAACGCCGATGCCCTGAAATATGAAGTCTTCACGTGGTAGCCCGGCTATGGATGCGCCAGATTGAACGCGACGAGGGTAGAACAGTAGATCCGTTCCAGTTTTACCGTCATGGTTTCTATGGTCCACCCCTGGGCATGGCGTTTCGCCTCCTCAATTTTGCGCCGGTATAATTCATCATCTTCCAGAAGGTTAAAAATCCGGTCTATAAACTCACCAGGATCGTTCTGAACCATAAAACCGCCGTTATCTCCGTTCATCACCTGTATGGTACCCATGGCGCCAATCGCCACCACCGGAGTACCGGAAAGCATGGCTTCAATGGTCACGAGCCCCTGGGTTTCCGTTAAAGAGGGGAATACAAAGATATGGGACATGCCGTAGATCAACGCCAGGTCTTCCCGGGCGACACCCCCGGTAAAGATACAGCAATCCTGAATTCCGAGTCTTTCGCACTCTTCCGTATAAAAGTACAGGTCAGGTCCGTTACCGACGAATACGAAAAAAGCTTCCGGATGTTTTGCCGTGACCTCCGGTACTATTTTCAACAGAAAGTCTATGTTTTTCTCTTTGGCGATACGGCCCGCGAACAGTAATACCCGCTTATCAATAAGCTGAGGGTATTTTTGAGTCAGTATGGCCCGGAATCGGGCTATTTCGGAAGGTTCGCGGCTAAAGAGCTGGGGATCTATTCCTGTCGGCAGCAGGTAAGATTGCTTTTTTACTTTGTATTTTCTGACCACATCCTGAATCTGCGCGGTAGGAACGATGATAGCGTCAGAGCGCCTCAGGATGTTTTTACAAATTCCCCGTATGACAGCCTGTAACAAAAAAGTCGGAACCAGGGGGATATAATTTGCCACATAATCTTCCCACAGGGTATGGAAAGTATAGACGACCGGCAGGTTATGGAGCCGCGCGTATTGAAAGCCGAATTCGGCGATGATAAATTCAGTATTTACGTGAATGATGTCCGGATTAAACGCTTCAATCTGTTTGGAAACCCAGAACCATTTGCTGAATTTCGCTATCCGGTCTTCCCTGGAAATGATGAACGGCAGGGAAGGCACCCGGATGACGATAGGTTCCCCCTGTTTCGCGTTTATTAAGGTGTCCTTTATTCGGGTTTTTCCGGCGGTTATCCGCTCGGCCTCTTCCGACTCAGGATAAAAGGGACAGATGATCATGACCTCGTTGCCCGAACGTACCAGGGCATGGGAAAATGAATCCACCGAAACGGTAACTCCGTTTATACGGGGCCAATAGGCGTCAGTAAACATTACTATTTTCATAAGCATTATGGGCGCTATAAAAGCCCTTTTGTTCCTGATAGTGATTCAAGCCATACGGGAATGCCTTTGAATCCGTGAAAGAACATACTGAAATCCCGGTACCAACTCATGTTACATTCATTACAGGGTGGACGCATCAAATCTTTTTCTTCCATTGTTAAAATATTTCCCAGCACGTGGGGAAGCTGCATACAGGGACGCACATCGAAAAACCAGTCCACAAAGAACACGTGACGGCCGCCGTGACAGGCGTATTTCGCGGTGGCGGGATCTTTGAGGTAATGAATGATATTCCGCATGGAAACCGGCATATTGATGATCCCGTATTTCCCTGTTTTCTGGAGTCTGATTGCGTCTTTAAGGCCGTGGATAACTTTTTCTCGGGAAAGGCTTATCCCTTCGCCTCCCAGAGGATACACCTCCGATTTTGAAAAGGTTGGATAATTGAGGGAGATGAAATCAAATCCCATGTTTTTGGCCCGTATGCATACTTCTTCCAGCTTGTCGTAATTATCGTTCCAGATAAGCACGGAAGCCATGGTCTTGAGCGTGGTTTTCTTTGCCATCTCCAGGGCTTTTGCCATCTCGTCCATGATATTGGGTATCTTGCGGGATTCGGCCATGGTGACAGGATCGCCTGAATCAAAAGAAATGCTCAGGAGATCGCATCCGGCGCCTTCCAGCCGTTTCAGCATATCGTTACGTGTCAAGAGCTGGGGAGCGGCGTTTAAGACCGCATTGTTCATTTTCCGCTTTGTCGCACGTTCCACAAAATCAACCACATTCGGGTGGAGGAGGGGTTCTCCGCCGGTGATGGTAAGATGGGACACCCCAAAATCGGCGAGCCGGTTGATTACCGTTAGGGCTTTCTCCTTATCGACAAAAACCTTGGGCTGTTGTTTCCAAATATCGCAGAACGAACATTTTGCGATACAGGCGTTGGTGATCGCAAACTCCGTGAAACGCAGCCTGCCCCGAAGATAATTTTTTGTAATGTTTCTTTTCTTTCCGTGTGCCATATAATCTGCCTCTCAGTAATTCCGTGTTACGCAAAGATTTTATACATTTTCAAAAAGGCTTCACCTCTGTTTTTTTTGCCGGTAGTTTTATCCGGCTTGATAGTATGACTTCAAATCCATGTTCGGTCCTGCCGGAACGATGTCCGGCGTTATTAACGATTTTGTATCCCGGCTGAAGAGAAAAACTGAGCCACTCATAGGGAGACCATTTGCCGAGAACACTGAAAGTGGATGTATAAACCGGCGTTCCGGTGGGCGGCCTGGTAATATCATAGACATCATGGGTGGGGCGGTAATTGTCGCTGTTAAAAATATCGGAGCCCGACCGTACCCCCTGGGCGGCAAAAACAAACGAGAATACGCAGGACCACTGCGCAAAACTATGGTAACCTGCCCATAAAGCGCCCGCGATTGAATCCGGTCCGAACGGCGTACCGGTCCAGGAACGGGCGGTAATTTTTTCCACTTCGGGATACTCTTTGTAAAACGACCAGTCCTTATTGTAAAGGACGTACATATAGGGATAGGTGTAAACACCTTCAAGGCCAAAAAGCCAATACCCAAGGTTTGTCGGAACGGAAGCCTCGCTTCCCCATTGGAAGGCAAGGGCGTTGGGGGTAAGGGTTTCTTCCCAATGCTGGCGTTCAATCCCAAGCTGGAGCTGGGTCATGGCAAAAAGGCCGTATAACCGCAGATGTTTTACCGGCTGATATTCCAACTTAACGCCGAAAAATGAGCCAACCCGTGATCCCCCGGTTTGGTCAACTTTATCTTTCAGGGTTTCTTCGGAAAAATCTTCATTATAACTGTCATAGGTTTTCCATGCTTCATAGCTATGGTAAATCATCAGGGGATTAAGATACCGGAGTTCCAGGGGAGCGTTAACCATCACTCCTTCCGCCAAAGAAAGGGAAACTGTTTTATGCGGGCGCACATGCAAATAATGCATGTACTGATATTTATTTACCCCGTATTGCATTACTTCCGCGGTATATTTGACATAGGGTGAAAAGAGGGAGAGCTGTGCGTAATTAATTTTTTCCAAATTATCCGAAAGGATGATACTTCCGGTCTGTGTCCTGCCAAAAAAATCATCCCCTATGCCTAGGGCAAAATGTACTCCCGAAGCTTTCCCGAACGGCAGCCCCGCGCTCAGGTAAGCCCGTTTCGGAAAATGGAGATCGATCTGGGAGACCGCATCATACGGGATATTAATGTAATTATTATGGAGAACCGCCGCGTATTCGTTTTGCCCGAGAAAAGGAACCAGTTCCGCCGTTATATACGGGCCGACAGAAAGGCTGATCGGGACAATAAAAGCGGATTGCCTCTGATGATAGTTGTAAATCCAATCCGTTTCGGAATTGGTCTTAAAATAGAACTCCGGCTGTAAAGCCGGTTCCGCGTCTACCGATAGAGCGTCTAACTGTAAAGAAAGCAGCGGGGAGGATTGAAGGGCGGCCCTGATCCGGTCATAGAGGA
>JAISQR010000313.1 GCA_031274035.1 Treponema sp.
CGCCCCTGCTCCTGTACCGCCGCCTCCTGCCCCCTCCCCTCCCCTGCCGGTTGCTCCTGTAGAACAGCCTAAACCGGTCAAGATACCGCTTCCGGCTATGTATACAGTCAGACCCTGGGCAATATCCAAGGACTGTTTCTGGAATATAGCAGGTAGAGACTGGGCCTACAATGATTCGATGAAATGGCAGGTGCTTTACAACGCAAACAAGGCGAAATTGGCCAATCCTAACAATCCAGACCTTCTCCACATGGACATAGTCCTGGATATTCCCAGCATCAAGGGCGAAGTGAGGGAAGGAATGTGGGACCCCACTAAGGCCTACGAGCCTTTAGGGAAGTAGACGGTCTTATAGGGGAAGATTTAACATGGCGTAGGGCCCGCAAGGGCTCTTGCCCTTTAGTAATTAAAGAGTT
This sequence comes from Treponema sp., assembly GCA_031274035.1. Taxonomy (GTDB): domain Bacteria; phylum Spirochaetota; class Spirochaetia; order Treponematales; family Breznakiellaceae; genus JAISNI01. The sequence continues at coordinate 417 of JAISQR010000313.1, forward strand.
CAGTTGTTGAAAAAGTAAAACCGCTGGTCCCTGGGTTGACCGGATGTGTATATTGCGTTAATTTTTTCTTATGAGTACTATCGAAACTATTCCCCTCCGCAGCCAGGCTGCAATAGAAAATACTTGGGATCTTTCCAAACTCTTTGCCAATGACAATGAGTGGGACAAGGCCCTTGCCGAATATGAAAAGCTCTCCGAAAAAATACCCGGTTTCCAGGGTACGCTGGGGAAAAGCGCCGAAAGTCTGGGGGCCTACCTAGACTTTACCCGTACTTTCCTCATTCTGGAAGAACGGCTCAGTTACTATGCGGAACTCAGGCAGACCGAGGACGAGGGCGATAACACTGCCCGTACCATGTCGGGCCGCCTCACGATGGCTTTTTCCCAAGCCCACGCCGCTTCCTCTTGGGATGTTCCTGAAATTCAGGCTGTCCCTGATGATCGTATGAGGGAATTCCTCTCCGATCCCCGGCTTGCCGAATATGGTATCTATCTTAAAAAACTGCTCCGCTTTAAGCCTTATATCCTCAGCGAAAAGGAAGAGCGCATCCTTACCCTCCACGCCGAGGGGGAAGGCGTCAGCGCCGAGGCTTTTTCCGTGCTTACCAATGTAGATATGGACTTTGGAACACTTGATACGCCGGAGGGAAAACTCCCCCTTTCCCAATCAACCTGGAGCCTCTTTATGGAGAATCCCAGCCGCGATCTGCGCCGCCGTGCATACGAGGCTTTCTACCGGAATTTTTCCGCGCATAAGACAACCCTTGCCAGCCTTTACTCAGGCTCGGTCAAGCAGGATGTAATCCGGGCGCGTATACGGGGCTACCCTTCGGCCCGGGCCGCGGCCCTGTTCCCCGATGACGTAGGGGAAGATGTCTACGATAACCTTATCTCCGTAGCGGGCAACAACCTCGACGCCCTGCACCGCTATTACAGCCTGCGGCGCCGTGTTCTCAAGCTGGACAAGCTCCGGCATTACGATGTCTACGTGCCCCTAGTACCCCAGGCCGCACGGAAAACACCCTGGAACGAGGCCGTAGAACTTATCGCCTGCGCGCTCAGGCCCCTGGGGGATGAATATGTGGACACACTCAGGGCGGGTCTCCTGGGCCGCTGGGCCGACCGCTACGAAAACAAGGGCAAACGTTCCGGGGCCTTTTCCGCCGGCAGCTTTACCGCCGATCCCTACATACTCATCAATTACAAGGAAGATTCAATACGGGATGTGTTTACCCTGGCCCACGAAGGCGGCCACTCCATGCACTCCTGGTATTCGGCGCGTTCCAATCCCTTTATGCACTACAACTACACTATCTTTGAAGCCGAGGTGGCAAGCACTTTTAACGAGGAACTCCTCTTCCGCAGCCTCCTTAAAAACGCCGAATCCGATGAGATGAAAACCTACCTTATCAATAAGCGTGTTGACGAGATCCTTGGAACCCTCTACCGTCAAACCATGTTTGCCGAATTTGAAAAGATCACGCATGCGCTTGAAGAAAGCGGCAATCCTCTCACAACGGATCTGCTCCGCGGCGAGTACCGCAAGCTCCTCGAAAAATATTTCGGCCCAGAAATGATCCTGGAAGAAACAAGCGATCTCGAAGGATTACGCATACCGCACTTTTACCGTGCTTTCTATGTGTACAAGTACGCTACCGGAATTTCCGCATCACTAGCCCTGGCGGAGCGGGTGCTCTCCGGCGGCAAGCAGGAACGGCTCGATTACTTCAACTTCCTTAAATCTGGAGGCGCCCGCTTCCCTATCGAATCGCTTAAAGCCGCCGGCGTCGATATGTCAAGCCCCGCGCCTGTAGAAGCGGCCTGCCGGACCTTTGCAAGTCTTGTAGAAAACCTGGAAAAGTTGATTGGATAAGACAGCGTCAAAGGGGCCTAAGCATCCTATCTTACTGGTACACGGAGCGGGTTTTAGGGACACTATTTTCGGGTTCAGTTACTGGGGCAGGCTCCCCAAATATTTTACGCAAAACGGCATCGCCTTTTTTTACGGGGGTACGGACGCCTGGGGTTCGATTGAAAGTAACGCCGCGGTCTTAAAGGAAAGAATACTGGGCCTGCAAAAAGAAAAAAACATTGAAAAAGTACATATCATTGCCCATTCGCGCGGCGGCCTTGAGTCGCGTTACCTTATAAGCGCCCTGGGGATGAGCGGGGCTGTCGCTTCCCTGACGACAATCTCTACACCCCACCGCGGCGCAAAGATTATGAACCTGGCGCATAAAATCCCCGATCCCCTCTACCGGTTTGTTTCTTTTTTTGTGGATATATGGAATAGAATAGGAGGCGATAAAAACCCCTGCTTTTTTACCAGTTCCCGGCAGCTTTCGGCAGTTTCATGCGGCGCCTTTAATCTAAAGCACCCCGACGCGGAAACCGTTTATTATCAAAGCTATGCGGCGCGGCTTAAATACTTTTTCGGCGATCCGCTCTTCCTGCTTCTGTTTATTCTCTTGCGGCTAACCGACGGCAGCAACGACGGCCTGTGCCCGGTAGAGTCGGCAAAATGGGGGAACTACCAGGGGGTAATCACTACCCAGGGGTTGTTCGGCATCTCCCACGCCGGTGTTGTGGATTTTTACCGTATACAATACAAGGGAACAAATATCCCCGAATTATTTCTAAATATTGCGCAAGGATTATCTTTACGGGAATAGCGGGGCTTATTATTAAAAACCAGAACAACAACATCGGGGTATGCTCCGATGTATATTGATTTACAGATTCGTGTATCCGATGATATAATAGCGTTATACCTAAGGAGGCGTTATGAGGGCTAATATAAAATTAGGAGCCTGTTGCGCTTGTGGATTTTTGCGTTACTTGTGCCGCAAAAATCCCGATCATCCGGCATCCTTACGCAGTTTGCAAGGTAAATCGAACCGGAGGTTCGCAATCGCCTTGCGGTCGATTTTTGGGTTTTTGTGCGCGAGGCGCAACAAACTGCCAGGGGCGGCAGCGGGTATGTTAGGGTTATTGATTACGGTAGGCTTCCTGGCGTGCGATAATTTTTATGATAAAAACAAGCTAACAGACACGGATAATGACGAGAATAACGCTTCGGTTTTTGCGAACCCGGGGACTACTCCGCCTCTCTATGACATAGCCTACGGCAACGGGCTGTTCGCGGCTGTGGGAGGGTTTAGCGCGGGTGAAAGTATATTATGCACTTCGCCTGACGGAGTAAACTGGACGAAACAGACAAGCGGAACCTTTGTTAGTCTCTATGACATAGCCTACGGCAACGGGCTGTTCGCGGCTGTTGGGCAGGGGATAATCCTCAGTTCGCCTGACGGGGCAACCTGGACAAGCCGGACAAGCGGGACGAACTACAACCTGAACAGCATAACCTACAACAACGGGTTGTTTGTTGCAGTCGGGGACAGCGGGGTTATCCTCACCTCGAATGACGGGATAACGTGGACAAGCCGGGCGACCTGGATGAGTAACTACCTGAACAGCATAACCTACGACAGCAGTGCGGGGTTTATAGCCGCGGGGAGCAACGGGGTTATCCTCACCTCGCCTGACGGGATAAGCTGGACAAGACTAACAAAGAACAACGGCTTAAACGGCGCGGCTTACGGCAACGGGGTGTTTGTAACAGTTGGGAACGGCGGAGTTATCCTTACCTCGAATGACGGGATAGGCTGGGCAAGCCGGACAAGCGGAGTTAATCCTGCCCCCTACCTGCAAGGCGCGGCTTACGGCAACGGGGTGTTTGCGGCGGTTGGGAACAGCGGGGTTATCCTCACCTCGAATGATAACGGGACAACATGGACAAGCCGGACAAGCGGAACGAGTGATAACCTAAACAGCATAACCTTCGGCAATGGGCTGTTTGCAACCGTAGGGAACAGCGGGGTTATCCTCACCTCGCCTGATGGGGCAACTTGGACAAGCCGGACAAGCGGAGTTAATCCTGCCCCCTACCTGCAAGGCGCGGCTTACGGCAATGGGGTGTTTGCAACCGTCGGGAACGGCGGGGTTATCCTTACCTCGCCTGATGGGGCAACTTGGACAAGCCGGACAAGCGGAGTTCCTCCTGACTCCTACCTGCAAGGCGCGGCTTACGGCAACGGGGTGTTTGCGGCGGTTGGGAACGGCGGGGTCATCCTCACCTCGAATGATAACGGGACAACATGGACAAGCCGGACAAGCGGAACGAGTGATAACCTAAACAGCATAACCTACAGCAGCAATGGGCTGTTTGCGGCGGCAGGGAACGGCGGGGTTATCCTCACCTCGAATGACGGGGCAACGTGGACAAGCAGGACAAGCGGGACGAGTGATAACCTGAGCGGCATAACCTGCGGCAGCAACGGGCTGTTTGCGGCAGTCGGGAACAGCGGGGTTATCCTCACCTCGAATAACGGGATAAACTGGACGAATAACTACCTGCAAGGCGCGGCTTACGGCAATGGGGTGTTTGCGGCGGTTGGGAACGGAGGGGTCATCCTCACCTCGAATGATAACGGGACAACGTGGACAAGCCGGACAAGCGGAACGAGTGATAACTTGAACAGCATAACCTACAGCGGCGGGCTGTTTGCGGCGGCAGGGAACGGCGGGGTCATCCTCACCTCGAATGATAACGGGATAACGTGGACAAACCGGGCAAGCGGGACGAGTGATAACCTGAACAGCATAACCTACAGCAACGGGGTGTTTGCGGCAGTCGGGAACAGCGGGGTTATCCTCACCTCGAATAATAACGGGATAAACTGGACCCTACAGATGAGCGGCCTTGCTCAACCCCCGCAAGGCCCATAACCTAAGGGCGGATCGTTACGGCGGCAGGGAACAGCGGAGTTATCCTTACCAAACTTTCTATTATGCCGGAAAGACACACTTTTTTATCTTAAAATACCCTAAAAAGTTAAAAAACCATTTGTAATTTTTTTTATGTAAATATATAATCATCTAATGCCGCCGGATGCAAGGCGGCGGTAATTAAATTTATGGAGGAAGAAAAGATGAAGAGAATTGCGGCATTATTGGTAATTTTGCTGGCCTTTGGGACGTTTGCCTTTGCAAGAGGGGAGCAGGGAGGCGCGGCCGGCGGCGGTCAGACGCTTATCGGTATAGCCATGCCCGAAACCCACGTTCTGCGCTGGCAGAAAGACGGCGCTTCCCTTAAAAGTATCGCGGAAGCTCAAGGCTACCGTGCGGAAGTTGCCTATGGGGATGCCGATCAGAACCAGCAGAACCGGCAGATACAGGGTTTTCTGACCCAGGGGGCCAAGCTCCTCGTGGTTGGCAATATCAATGACGGTGTTAATTCCGTCATTGCCGACGCGGCCAGGGATAATGTACCTGTTATCGCCTACGACCGGCTTATCATGGGTTCCGCCGACTATGATTACTACATTACATTCAATAATTTCAAGGTAGGGCAGTTCCAGGGTCAGGGTATTGAGCAGGGCTTAAACCTTAAATCCGCAACCGCGGCGGCCCCCAAGTACATTACCCTCTTTGCGGGATCGCCGACTGACAACAATTCCAAGTTCTTCTTCGACGGCGCCATGAGTGTACTTAACCCCTACATCCAAAGCGGCGCGCTGAAGGTAGTGGGCCCCTATCCTGAAACCTCCGCGGATAACGCTAACTTCCAGCGTATAGCTACGGAAAACTGGCAGGCGCCTATCGCCAAGACCCGTATGGAGAATCTTCTCTCCAACGACGCGCGTAATGTAACTCTTGACGCGGTCCTTGCCCCCAACGATACACTGGCGCGCGCTATCATTGAAGCCTGTCTTGCCGACGCTAAATATTCCGGCGGCAAGCTCCCGGTCGTTACCGGTCAGGACGCGGAATTTGATTCGGCCCTGTCCATCAAGAACGGCCAGCAGTATATGACCGTATTCAAGGATACCGCCAAACTGGCGGAAGCGGCTGTACTGCTTGCCGATCAGATACTTAAAGGGCAGACTATCAGTATTCCCGGTGCGGAACTCGCCTCCGGCGCGCTTGAAAGTATCGGCGATACAGGCAGAAAAAAGGTAAAGGCATATCTGCTTGAACCGGTTATCATTACCAGGGATAATATTTCTATTCCGGTGAACGCGGGTTTCTACTCCGACGCTGAAGCGGCGCGGCTTCGGTAACTAACCATAAACAAATTTACGGGAAAAAGCGGGCTTCAAGCCGCTTTTTCCAAAGCCTTTCCCAAAACTAACCGAGTTTGGGAAAGGCGCCATATAAAGGTATTGTATGAGTGAGTATATTCTTGAAATTGAACGCCTCACCAAAGATTTTCCGGGTGTACGAGCCCTGGATAAAGTCAGTGTAAAGGTAAAAAAAGGTGAAATTCATTCCATCTGCGGGGAAAACGGGGCGGGTAAATCCACCCTGATGAGTGTGATCAGCGGGGTCTACCCGAAAGGTTCCTACGAAGGAAAAGTTTATTATAAGGGCAGGGAAACCTTTTATCACAGCGTTAAAGACAGCGAAAAGGAAGGACTTGCAATAATTCATCAGGAACTGGCCCTGAGCCCCTATCTTACTATTTACGAGAATATCTTTCTTGGGCACATGAAAACCCGGCTGGGTATAATCCGCTGGGATAAATATATAAGGGAATCCCAGCGTTACCTGGACAGGGTCGGCCTCCACGAGAATCCCGCCACCATCGTCAGCAGGCTGGGGGTAGGCAAGCAGCAGCTTGTAGAAATTGCCCGCGCTCTTTCCAAAAAGGCGGAACTCCTTATCCTTGACGAGCCTACATCTTCGTTAAACGATGACGAAAGCGCCAAGCTGCTGGAACTGATCCTGGAATTCAAACGGCAGGGTATTACCAGTATGCTTATCTCCCATAAATTAAACGAGGTCCTCAAGGTTGCCGATTCGGTTACTATAATCAGGGACGGGAAATCCATCTCTTCGTGGGATGTAAAAAAAGACAACCTTACCGAATCTATGATCATCAAGGATATGGTAGGCAGGGACCTTACCCGCCGCTTCCCCGAAAGGGAAAGGACTGGGGGGGGGGGTACGGTACTGGAAGTAAAGAACTGGACCGTGTACCACCCCGAATACCATACCATAAAAGTAGTGGACAACGTCTCTTTTTATCTTCGTAAGGGCGAGATACTTGCCTTTTGCGGGCCTATGGGCGCGGGCCGTACCGAGCTTATGATGAGCATCTACGGCAGATCCTATGGGTACAGGAGCGAAGGGGAAGTTTTTCTTAACGGCAGGAAAGTTGAACTTGCTACCGTCAGGACCGCAATCCGGGCAGGACTGGGTTATATTTCTGAAGATCGGAAGAATCTGGGCCTTATCCTTATTCAGGATATAAAAACCAATATTTCAAGTTCCAGCTTGCAGAAAATTTCACGCATGGGCGTTGTAAACAGCCAAAAAGAAATTGAAGAGGCGGAAAAGTACCGTGAAGAGCTCCGTATAAAAACCCCTACGATAAACCAGCTTACCCGAAACCTTTCGGGGGGCAACCAGCAGAAGGTGGTAGTAAGCCGTACCCTTATGGCCGATCCTGATATATTTATCGTGGACGAGCCGACCCGCGGCATAGACGTAGGGGCTAAGTCGGAGATATATACCATACTGAACGGCCTTGTGGAGCGGGGCAAAAGCGTCATTATGATTAGTTCCGAACTGCCCGAAGCCCTGGGCATGGCGGATAGAATCTATGTGATGAACGAAGGCAGGATTAAGGGTATGCTCTCCCATGAAGAGGCAAGCCAGGAAAAGATAATGCAGTTGGCATTGGTAGGATAAAGCAATTTGTAACAACTATTCAGCGGCGCGGTGTGCGGAACGTTGAATAATTAGCCGAAATCGGCCCAAGGAGCAAGTATGAGCGATGTACAACAGGTAAACATACGGACTTTGCTGAAGAATAATATCCGTAATTACTCCATGTTTATTATCCTGGCCCTCATCATGGTAGTGTTCGGGTTTTTGACTAATTGGATTAATTTTAGCCCCCGGAATATTTCCTATATATTTATCCAGTACAGTTATGTCCTTATCCTTGCGGTTGGGATGGTACAGGTGATAATTATAGGCGGCATAGACCTTTCAGTCGGTGCTGTCTGCGCTTTCATAGGGGCCGTCAGCGCTATGGTCTACAATTCCGGCGCGGGTATAGCCATTACGCTGATTACCGCCCTGCTTATCGGTCTTGCTGTCGGCGCGTTTCAGGGTGTTTTTGTAGCGTATGCCAGGATACCGGCCTTCATCGTAACCCTCGCCGGTATGCTCCTCTTCCGGGGCCTTACCTACATCATCACCCAAGTCAACCCTATAGCCCTGAAAGACGACGGGTACAAGGAACTGGCCTCCGGCGTACTCGATAATCCGGTTCTGCGGAACGGGCCCACCCATATTACCGCCCTGCTTATCGGCTTTGTTATCATTGCGGTGTATATAGGGGCCGAGATATTTTCCCGCAAGAACCGTATCCGCAATAATTTTGAAATAGCCCCCCGGCCTGTCTTTATAGGAAAGCTGGTTATCATCAGCGCCCTTATCTACAGCCTCTCATGGCTTTTCTCCCAGTACCGGGGCATCCCAACAGTAGTCGTAGTTTTGGGTATTACCGTTATGATCTTCCATTTTATGATGAAGAACACCGTTCTGGGCCGTTATATCTATGCCGTTGGGGGTAACGCACGTTCGGCCAAACTTTCGGGGATAAACTCCGAGCTTATTGTCTTTGTGGTATTCTGTATCATGGGCTTCCTGACGGGGCTTGCCGCGGTGGTCTCTACCGGTTATATGAACAGCGCCCTGCCCCAGGCGGGAAACCTTTTCGAGATGGATGCCATTGCAGCCTGCTATATAGGCGGGGTTTCCGCATCGGGCGGCATAGGGACGGTAGTGGGCGTTATTGTGGGCGGCCTTGTGATGAGCGCCATCAACAACGGGATGTCCCTTATGAATCTTGGCCAGCACTACCAGTATGTCGTCAAAGCGGTTATACTCCTCCTGGCTGTTTTCTATGATGTATACACCCGCCGCAAGGCCGGTCTTGGATAATGTGTTTCGCGCCCAAGATGGAACGAAAGTAATACGGCTTCCGGTCCGCTGTCCGTGTTAATCCGCGGACAAAAAATTCAAGACGAATTAACGCGGATGAAGCGGGGGTGAGGAAGAGAAAAAATTGCAAAAAAAAGCCCTGCGCCGGTTGTACCGGACAGGGCTTTTTGTTAGCAATTTTACTTTTAAGAAATTCAACCACTAAGATGCACAAAGGACACGAAGGATGGAGTCCAGAGGCTGCCATCCAATTCTTCTTCCCTTCGTGCTTACAGACCATAGGGCTGATGTGCCCCTGGGTTCCTTTTCGGTAAAATTTCTTCGTTCTTAGTTTGGGTCAAGAATAATGCTCTGCCTCCCCCGCGTGAGCGGGTTCTTGGGTTCGCCATTCTTTTTCCTTCCGCGAACCAAAGGTTCGATGGCCCTGGCGGTTGTTTTCTTTTCGTACATTTCGTGTTTTTCGTGGTTAAAAGTAAAACCGCCGGCTTTTTGTCGGGGGTATGGTATCAACAAGAATCAGAGGGTATTTTTAGCGGTATCCCGATTCCCTCGGATGGCTAACCTGCGGCGCTGATTGAGACGGTATAATTCCCCGGTAGGCGTAATCTTAACAGACATGATGTATAACAGGGCGTCGCTCTCGCTTGTATAGATATTCTCATACAACCGCCAGTTCTTTGCGCAGTCAGCGGGAAGGCCGCCCCGCGCTTTCTCTGAATATTCCAGGGTGATATAACCGTCCTCCGCCAAGTCAATAAGTATACCGGCGATCTCTGTCAAGCCTTCTACTATTTTTCTGCACTTACCGCTGAAAACATGCCGCGGACTTCCCAAATAATCACAGTTCTCCTCGTAGACATACAGCACAAGTTTATTAGCCGCGGGTGCGTAAAGGGTGAACGGGGCGCCGCTGTCGAAACTGCTTTCAAATGCGTGAAAATAAGCCGCTAAGGATTCGTCGGCAAGATTCGTGTTCTGATCTTTTGCGCACAGGTAACGGACGATCCTTTGGCGTAGAGAAAGTGAAGAATTGTTCATGGTTTGTATCCTTATAAGGTGTTATTATGAGGCGGTTGAGTGATAACCCTTGAAGCTCCCCAGGCAATCCGCCATAATAATGACGGAGGGTAATTATGACGCGGCGTGCGGAGGCGTTGAGAACGGAACCTTATACATATGCGGATGTTCTTGCACGGGATGAAAGCATTCGGGCGGAGATCATTGACGGAGAACTCTACATGATGGCTCCCCCGGCCAGAATACATCAACGGATCAGCGTAGAATTGTGTAGACAAATAGCAAACTATTTGGACGGAAAGCCCTGTGAAGTTTACTCCGCGCCTTTTGGCGTGAGGCTGTTCCCCAAAGAAGACCAGAGTGATGATACCTTTGTGGAGCCGGATATTGTAGCGGTCTGTGATTCCTCCAAGCTGGACGATTTGGGCTGTAATGGCGCGCCGGATCTTATCATCGAGATTGTATCCCCCTCCAACTCACGGCATGACCGGTTTGTCAAGTTTCGGAAATACCAGGAGGCAGAGATGCGGGAATACTGGATTGCGGACCCTGAAGAACAGACCGTGCAGGTTCATATTCTGGAGGGAGGCCGCTATGTTACCGCCGTATATGACAAAAACGATGAAGTTCCGGTTGCGGCGCTGCCGGGGTGCGTCATTAAGTTAGCAAAGGTGTTCAGCGGGTAATTGAAATGGGTATTTCTATTCCGTGTAAAATACCTGATCCGCTATTTTATTGATAAACTCGTATTTGACAGTCCGTTCAAGCCCTTCAATAAGACTCACCGGCGCTTTGAAGCCGGTCGTCTTTATGTTGGCAGATTCAAACATGGTATTGGCGCAAAATTTTTTTACCCGGATTGAACTGACAGGAAATTTCTTATGCAGGATTTTTGCCAGTACATCAAAATATAAGCCACCGAAATAACCCAAACAATAGGGCCAATGAAACAGCTTACCGGACTTTCCCAATACGCGGTGTACTTCGGTAACGAGGGTATTCATATCAAAATCAGGCTTGTCGATGTAATTGAACAGATGTTCTCCGGGACTGTTGTTCAAATTGTATGCGATAAAAGCCGCGACATTCTCGACGTATGCCATGGATTTGACATTGGTTCCCTTCCCGACCATTGGGAATTTACCGTCGGCGATTTGTTTTAAGAGGTTATACACATTCCCTCGGTTTTGTTCCCCGAAGATTACCGTTGGCCTTATAACCGTTAAAGAATTTTCGCTGTCAGAAACAAGCCACGCGCGATATTTTTCTTCCGCAAGCCATTTGGTGCGTCCGTAATCGTTAAAATAATTGATTTTGCCTGTTTCGTTTGTACCAACTGGAGCAAAACCATAGACCGCGACGGAACTGGTAAAAATAATATTCCTGATACCGTGCCTGGTACAGGCATTACACACATTTTCCGCTCCCGTTACATTGACGTCATCGTATAACGATTTCGGGGTAATATCGTCCCGGTGTTCAGCCGCAAGATTTATGATCGCATCGGAGCCGGCAAGCGCTTTTTCCAAGGTGTCTGGTTCACGGACATCCGCATAGACCCGAAGCCACGGATATTTCTTGCTGTCGTTTTTATCGGCGATAGTTACGGTGTGTCCTGCGGCAAGGAGGCGTGTTGTAAGACGGGTACCAACAAAGCCGGAGCCACCGATGATGCAAATATTCATATATAATCAATCCCTCTTATTCAAAATTACTTCTTCTAGAACCGCGAGCATTTTTTCGGATAGATAGTCTTTATCAAATTGCTCTTGTGCAATTTTCCTTGCCCGCACCCCCATTGATTTTATATCAATAGTCCCTTCTGCGATTTCAATCAGCAAATCAGCTAAAGGTTCAGCATTATTAGGATCAAGTGTAAATCCTACTCGATATTTTTCAAGTAATGTTTTTATCCAGCCATTTGTGTTCTGAATGACCGGAATCCCCGCCGCTAGGGATTCAAATAATTTATTCGGAGAGGAAGTGTCTAAGATGGGTATCCCTTTTAATGGAACTAAGGATACCATGGCATACTGCAAGTATGCCACTAATATTTTTTTTGGCATTAAATCAAGAAATATAATATTATTTATATTATTTTCTCGTGCTTTCGCTTGTAATAAGGCACGAAATTGACCATCTCCAATTATAAGAATTGAAATATCACCCCTGTTTTTTTCTTTTAGTACTTTAGCCGCTTTATACAACCAATCGGAATTATTTACCGCCCCTATATTTCCTGTATAAATCGCATATTTTTTATTTCTATACTCCCCAATATCAAAAGGAGAACGTTCTGAAAAAAGTGCAATATTAGCAAAATTGGGGATTGATACAACTTTTCTATCAGGATACCGTCTTAAAATATCGTCCACCATTCCGGGAGACAAGGCTACTATGCAGGATGCCGCCATATAATAAAGTTTTTCAAGCCAATAAGCAATTTTGATCAAGATCTTATTTTTTAATAAGCCTAACTCAATAGCGCCCTGAGGCCATATATCGCGAACTTCAAATACGAATTTTTTTCCCCCAAGGTATTTCGCAATCAATCCCGGGATACCAACCGTAATCGGCCCGGAGGAAGCAACCACTATATCAGCGGGTAATATTATTGCATAAAAGCACGAAACAACCATATAAACAAGCCAAGTCCATATACGTTTTATAAATTTTTGCCGATTGCTGACTTTTATCCGAATAATTTTAAGATTAATGCCTTCAATTACCTGCGAATCTACAAACTTTCGTGCGATAACATCAGATTTATCAAAAACACTGGTTACGATAGTTACCGAATGACCTTGCTTTATCCAATTTTTGGCAAATTCATATATTCGTGTACCCCAAGACCCTTGGGTTGTAGAAAAGTATTGGTAAAAATATAATATCTTCATGCTACCACTAATTTACCAAATAGAAAACCGTAAAATAAAATTACAGTACCACGCCATCAAATTTTCCAAATAGGGCTTGGAGAGCGGGGATCGTACCATGCAAAAACCAGGAAATATAGATTATTGGTTGTGTGCGGGTATCAAAATTTTCTTTTTAAAATCTCCACTATCAACTTGCTGGTATTACCGTCACCATAGGGATTAATTGCGTTTGCCATACGGGAATAAACAGAATTATTATCGAATAATTCTTTCATGGACGAAACAAGGTTTTCAAATTGTGTGCCAACCAGTTTGGCGGTTCCGGCATCTACCCCTTCCTGCCGCTCCGTTACCTCCCGCATAACTAACACCGGTTTTCCTAATGCGGGAGCTTCTTCCTGAATACCGCCTGAATCGGTAAGTACGAAAAAACATTTTTCCATAAGCCATATAAGATAGGGATAATCCAGCGGCTCAATAAGGAAGACATTTTTTATATCCTTCAAAATGCGGTTTACAGGTTCCCTAACATTGGGGTTAAAGTGCATAGGGTAGACAAATTGCGTGTCATTGTATGCTTTCGCAATATGGGCTATTGCGTTACAGATACTCTCAAAACCACCGCCAAAACTCTCACGACGATGACCGGTAATAAGAATTATTTTCCGTGAGAAATTTAAAAATGAAAAAAAGTGTTTGTATTTTTGTTCGCCTTCTGCCCGTATTATTTGCAAACCTAAATGTAACGCGTCAATAACCGTATTCCCTACCATATATACATGGTCTGTTATCCCTTCCTTCTTTAAATTTTCAACGGCCTGATTGGTAGGGGCAAAATGATAATCCGCAATGTGTCCGGCTATAATACGGTTGATTTCTTCAGGGTATGGTGAATACTTGTTACCGCTTCGTAAGCCGGCTTCAAGATGGGCAACAGGAATCTGTTTGTAAAAACCGGCCAAGGCTCCGGCCATAACGCTTGTCGTGTCTCCTTGAACAAAAATCAAATGGGGATTGGTTTTTTCAAGAACGTTTTTTAGACCTACTAAACAGCGGGATGTTATATCAAAAAGCGTCTGGTTTGGAGACATGAGGTTGAGATCGTAATCGGCGGTGATACCGAAAAAGGTGTTTATCTGGTCCAGCATCTCCCTGTGCTGCCCGGTGATGCAGACCTGCACATTGAAGGAATCAGGACACAGGAGGAATGCTCTGACGAGGGGAGCCATCTTAACGGCTTCCGGGCGGGTGCCGTAGATAAAGAGGATAGTGTGTTTTTTCATCTTAGCTCCGTTTTCTTGACTCCACAGAAATCAAGCTCGATCTTGTTGTCATCCATAGGCAGGGTCAAAAATTCTTGATGTCTGACCAGCCACGCCACAATATCAGCTTTGCGATACGCTTCCTGATATGGCGTTAGATTAAAAGTCTTATGCTGTTTGATATTAGGCTCTACTACCAGCACTTCGACCTTTGCCTCAGAGATAATTCGGGAAGCGATGTAAACTGCCGGAGACTCGCGCAGGTCGTCAATATCAGGTTTAAAAGCCAGTCCCATACAGGCAACAACCGGTTCTCTGCCGTTTTTGCGGATGAACTCTTCACAGGCTTCCAGCGTCCTGTTCGCGCACCAGTCGGCTTTGTAATCATTCGTTTCCCTGGCCCTCTTGATTATTCGCGCCTGTTCGGGAAAATCGGACACGATAAACCAAGGGTCAACAGCGATACAATGCCCGCCCACACCGCAACCGGGATGTAGTATCTTTACCCGCGGATGCTTATTGGCAAGTTCAATCAATTCCCACACATCGACGCCGGATTTTTCGCAAATCATGGATAACTCATTGGCAAGAGCAATCTGCACGTCCCGGGAGGAATTCTCTACCAGCTTGCACATTTCCGCAGTCCGGGCGTTTGTCTTATGCAGGCGGCCTTTCACAAACTGTCCATAAAACTTCGCCGCCCTGTCCGCCGATTCGGTATTGAGGCCGCCGATAACCCGATCATTGTGTTCCAATTCATAGAGTACATTTCCCGGCAGTACCCGTTCCGGGCAATAGGCGATATAAAGTTTATTCCTCAATTCAGGCCGTTCCTTAAAGATGATCTCCGCCATCTTCTCGGTGGTCATAACTGGAGACGTGGACTCTATTACAAAGAGATTGCCTTCCCTCAGATAGGGAATGACCGTCCTAGTCGCGCGTTCCACATAGGAAATATCCGCCCTGTGGTGCTGTTTGAAAGGCGTGGGCACCACAATAAAAAAGGCATCCGCTTTTTCCGGTTCCATGGCGGCCTTTAACGCTCCGCTTTCAACTACGTTTTTTACCAGCCGATCCAGATCAGGCTCGACGATGTGTATCTTTCCCTGGTTTACAGTACCAACCACTTCGGGATTAACGTCCACACCAACGACCTCTATTTCCTTACTCGCGGCAACCGCCGCTGTGGGAAGTCCGATGTAACCCAGTCCCATAAAAACCGCTTTCATACTTTTTCCTTGCTTTTTGCTGAAATAATTACTCTAACATTTCGCCCGCCAATGTATCTCTGTTATATTTGCGCGTAACATAATCCCTGCCCTGGTAATGATCCCTGCCGTTTTTCTTAATACGGTCAATGGCTAGTAACAATTCATGTTCATTTTCAGGTTCCATTATTTCTCCCGCCTTCGCGTCTAGTACTATATCCCGCGCTTCCCCCTCAACGCCCATAATAATAGGCGCGTTCATTGCCATAAGTTCAAATAACTTGGAAGGTATAACCGTAGTAAACAGCCGGTTCTTTTTTAAATATATTAAAGCCGCGTCAGAAACGAAAATTAAAGGCGGGATTTTCTCTTTTGGAAGCAGTCCCAAAAAATAGATATTTGTCGTAATTTCTCTCTTGCATTTTCTTCCAATCCGATCTTTTCCGCCCCGTCTCCGGCGATTAAAAACACGACAGAGGTATCACTGTTTTCACTTTTAAGAATTTGCGCGGCACGTAAAACTACATCAAGTCCATGGGCCATGCCTATTGTCCCGATATAGGAACAAACGAATGTGTCCCGGCCTTTAATATTAATCATTTATCAAGTCCAAATTTAAAAATGCATATTTCTTTAACGGATTAAACTGTTCTAAATCAACCCCGTTAGGTATTACAAATATTTTTTCTCGATCAATGCCTTTGTTTACTATGTTTTGTTTATAACCATTTCCAACGGTTACAATATAAGTTGCTTTTTTATACATGATTATTTCCATTTTTTCCAGAATTTTTATGAGAATTGATTTTTTCATCGCTCCGACGGAAAGTATTGATTCAGGCCATATATCGCGTATTTCAAGTACACAAGGCTTTTTATTAAGCATTGAAATTATGCCCCCCGACCATCCTGTAAAAAACTGCGGGGAAGTAGCGACAAGGCGGTCATATTTTATGCGGGGAAACAAGACATAAAAGACCATCATTACCATAGAGGAAACATAATTTGCAATACGCGGCAAAAATCAGCTATTGGGAGCAAGAAAACTCCAAAGCCTGACAACTTTTATCCCATCTATTGCTTCGTACTGCACAAGCCTATTTTTATACTCCGCAAACACTTTGCCTAAGGGTGCGTTTGGTACACAGGTAACAACCGTTACTTCATACCCCGCTTTGACCCAGCGCTTGCAGTGTTCATAGGTGCGGCTTGCCGGGGCGTTTACCTCAGGCTTAAAATAATGAGTTAAAAAAAGAATACGCATGATTATTAATCACATAAGAATAAAATTTCTAATGATTGCCATTAATCTTGTAAATAAAAATAAAAAATTATATTTCAAAGGGTTTTTTAAATAAATCCTCATATATGCAATAATTAACATGATACAGGTATATAACTTATCTTTCCGGTGCCTTTTACTTGTACTCAATGAATTTTTGCGTATTCGCCGATAATATATGACATTTTGTGTTGCAAATTGCATTTTCCCTATCCTGTCTGAAATAAGAAACATAAACAAAGCATCTTCACCATTTTGAAAGTGAATATCAAACCTTCTGTCAGCAATAATATCTCTATCAATTAATTTACAGTATGATATAGAAAAGAGGGAACGTGAATTTAGTATATTTACTTTTTTACCATACAGTTTTTCATAAGTATTCGTGATATAATATTTTTTATTTTCATATATATTACTTATAAACGATCTTGCATAGGATAAAGGCAGCGTGTTATTTATAGCAATGTTATGTAATCCTTGCAAATAATTTTCAGAAACAACATCGTCATCATCTATAAAGGCTATAAACCGCCCTTTCGATTGATCAATCCCAATATTACGGGCATGAGAGACTCCAGCCGTATCATTATAGATAATTGTAACATGATTACCTAACATTTCTGTTTTTATATATGCACAAAGCCAAGTATAATAAGGTTCTTTGGGACCATTCAGTATAATTATAATTTCATATCCGTACTTTTTAAAAGTTTGATTTTTCAATGAGTATAAGCAATCATGAATATAATTATCAGGCTTGAATGAAGGTATTATTACTGATATATCATACATCATTAACAAATCAAGGTATATAATTTTTCCAACTGTATGTCTTTCGACAAATTCAACCGCGCCCACTCTAGTGAGGCATTATTTGTTTTGTATTTTTGTGTTGCGGCAACTATTTCTAACGATTGCACAAATTCATCCGTAGTTTTGCAAATATACCCCTCTACTCCGTGGCGTATATTGTATCCGGTAAACGCCTCTGGAGTACCAATAACCGTTTTGCCATAATGCAGCGCCTCGCCGGTTTTTACTTTCATGCCCGAACCGTCAAAAACCGGATTAACTACACAGTCGGCATTACGATAAAGATCGTCAACATCATTAACATAACCTATTATTTTTATTTTGGGAAAATTTTTATATGTTTCTTTCAGATTTTCCATACCTTTCCCGGCAACTATTAAAAAAACATTTACCAGAGGCAGGACATTATTGATAAACCATTTAATACCGGCAACATTCGCCGTAAAATAAGATCCCAAAAATAAAATATTCAAAGGAACGGTAATAGGTATATTGTTCATAGCAGGGTTATTTTCAAGAAATATCTCATCATCAAACCAGACTGTAGAACAAATACCGTTAATTTTTTTTCTGTATATTTTTTCAAGTTGTTTTTTGTCACGATCATTAATAGCTATTTTTACATCCGCATATCGCATGGAACAAGTTTCATTATAGTATACCGGCGGCAAATAGAACAAATACTGTAATCCCTGTAACTTTATACGCATGAATGAGTATTTTAATTCAACATTATGAAAAAAAACGACGATTTTTACCGCTAATTTTTTTTGTTTTATTTTCCTCGCAAGTCTTCCATAATGAGAACCGTCAAGAAACAATAAGTCATATCTTTCGCTTTTTATATGTTCGATGATAATTTTCTCGGCATCCGGCGTGAAATACCCGGAATATCCCTTAAAAAGCAAAAAAAATGTTTCTATTTTATTTTTCGTACAGGGAATATGGATAATAGTACTATCACTTTCATTATTATTCCCTCGCGAAAGGGAAAAAACCGTTAATTCAATACCGGGTAGAGAGGAAAGGAGTTTTAAATTGTTTTTACTCACCACCGCCCCGCCGTTATTTATTTTAGCGGATAGGCCAAAGGATAGAAATAATATTTTCATCGCTACAACCATTCGTTAAATTCTTTATATCTTCTGATACTCTTGCAATCCTTATACAATATATTAATTAATAAAATAATCGCCGTAAAACGAGGCGAGGCATAATCTGAAGTATAGAGCGATGTTACAAATAAATTTATGCATAACACCTGCGCCAATCTATTCTTTGTAATATTATATGTTTTTCTTGCGATAATATAAAGATAGATAAATAACGCTATAATTAAAATTAATCCTATCAACCCATATTCAATTAAATAATCAGCAAAGATAATATGCGTTTCTGCTGTAACATTCTGTCCCGCAAGAAAACCATGCTTATAAAATATAAATTGACTTATAAAACCAAATCCTTTAGGTCCGTATCCAAACAACTGATTGAAAATCGACGAATTAAAAAACACAAATTTAATAGGCAACAATATCTCCTGTAATCTTACCGATTTAAACAATACTTCAGGGTTTAACCTTGAGAAAATACTTATAAGTATATTTTGCTGACTAATAATAAAATAGAGTATAATCGGCACAATTAAACAAATCGTAATAATTTTAGTTTTGTTCATCTTTTTTAAAGCAAAAACGACTACAGTGACAATAAGGAAATTTATATAACCAGAAAGCGATAATGAAAACAACAAAACAATTACAAATGGAATTATTGTTATTTTTCTCTTATTTGTAAAAAAAATTATTATTATTGCGTCGATTAGATACGGAATAAGATATGCCGGCTCGTCGGCAATGGACGTAATACGTCTATTGATAAACACAGGTAAAAGGGTTGTATCCATACTATGGATAAAATCACGTGTATTAATATCAGGATATGGTACATTGAACAGCATAGCCGATAATTGCCACAAGCCAAATACAAGTAATATACAACACCCATAAAAATAACTGTTGAATATAATTGCCGTCGATAATTCTTTTTTATTTTTATTATTTGTTACATATATAAAGAACAGCATACAAACGGTTATGTTTATCATCCTTCCAAAAATGGCAGGATAATATTCCATATATAGCACACCATTTATAAAAAAGTTAATAATACTACCGGCAGATAATGAGATATAATGAATGAGATAGAATAATATAAAAACATTTATATCTTCTTTCGCAAGCAGTATTTTCTTCTCAATTAACAAATGATATAATATAAATAAGGTTAAAAAACCAATAATAGCTAATCCGGCTACTTTAAATTGTGTCGTTATCAAGAATGAAATAAAAAAAAATAAACAGGATACCGTTATATATTGCGGATATTTAAAAATACTATGTTTTAAAGAGAGATTGTTTCCCATAAATTAAATTCTATTGTTTTCGGCAACTTCATAAAACAAAGCTTCCCATTGCCGCAGCACGTTATCTATCGAAAACCGTTTGCAACTCTCCAGACCGCCTAACGCGAGATGCAGCCTGTAGTTCTCATCCAGCATAAGCCTTTCCAGTGCCTCTGCGAAGCCTTGTATGTCGTTATTTTTGATGATAATGCCGTTGTTGTTATTGATTACAATTTCATGAAGAGAAGAAAAAGAATCCATAACGACCGGAACGCAGCCAAATTGCTGCGCTTCGGTCAAAACCATGGGAAACCCCTCACTTCCCGAAGTAAGGGCAAAGAGGGCGGCGCGTTTGTAATATTCCACAGGAATTTGGGCGCCTTTAAAGAATACTCGTTCGCAGCGTAACTGCCGTGCGTAAGCCTTTACGCTCTCCAAATCGGGACCGTTTCCGACTATAGTAAGATGCCAATCGGAAACCCGTGCGTTTTGTTCAATCATACTCCACGCATATATAAGGTATTGAAGTCTTTTCCCCGCGTCTACCCTCCCCACATATAAAACTTCTTTATCTTTCCTCTCTATTTCTGTTTCGCTTGCAAAATAATTATAAGTTAAGGGGTTAGGTATTACGCGCATTATATCGGCGTTTGTTTTAAAAAGGGATTTAGCTTCTTCTAACGAATATTGAGTTAAAAAAACCCATCTGTCGGAATAGCGCACGCGGTCTTTAAGTCTGTTTTTAATGACATAATACCTGAACTTCATGCCGTATTTACCAAATATAAAATAAAATAGTTTATGTTTTAACGTTAAAACATAACGGGGAGGGATAACCGCCGTATGGCAGCAGCATATTATTTTTGCTTTTTTCACCAGTCCGGCATTTGCCTTATACACGACTTTAGGCGGCAGCCACTGGTTGATAATAACATCCATATTTTTTACCGCCAAAAAACTGCGTAAATGGTTTATAATTACCGAGTAATCATTTTTATGTATACCGACGTGTTTATCTATTAAGACATCAGGTATTCTGTATTCCGTGATGCGCTTATCAATAAAAGGCATATCCTCCTGCCTTTTATCCCAGAGATAGATGATAGAAACAGCATAGCCCGATTCGACAAGTTTATTTGCTAAAATGCGCGTTACCGTCTCGCCGCCGCCATATATAGGCCAAAAACGCAATAGAAATACAATGTTCATATATATACTATACCAAAATAAATTCCGCGAATTTTGAGAACTGCCCTGCCGCGCTTTTTCGAACTGCGTCTAAAGGCAATGTATATGTCTTGTTTGTTATTTTCTGAATAATACCATCAACATCGTCAATGTTTTCAACAGTTGAATACCCGCCGCTATAGTTTAAATCCTGTAAAACATGTGTCATTTTTTCTTCGTAACAGAAGGCATACATAGAACGGTCTGCAAGCAGGCTCAATAACATCGCGTGAAAACGGGTGGCTATCATTATTTCCATTTGCATATATTCTCTAACAAAGCATTCCAAATCGCCCCGGTAGGCTATCGTTCTTATTCCACCCGCCATAGAACGCGGTAACTTAGTCAATATGGTTTTTACGGCTTGTTCATCTCCACCTTCTTTGCAAAGAGAAAACAAATAAACGGAATATCCATTGTCGCAAAAATATTTTATAAGTTCCATAATTATTTTTGAATATTTATTTTCATGTTTCTTCCGTCTTTTTCGCGATGGTCTGTTTGCCAGCAAGTCGATAACGGAAAACCCGATGCTTCTTTTTACGGCGTCAACTTTATCAAAGTTAAGCGCGAATACAATATCTTTTTCATAACGAATCTGCCTCAGATTTTTAAAATATGAATATGACGCATAATCTCTAAAACATACATCGGTAAACTTGTCAAAGACCCTTTTATAATATTCAATATATTCCGGTTCGATAAACGGGCCGAAATTGGCGCCCAGTATATATTTCGGTATATCGTACAATGCATCTACTATCACCTCGTGCAGCCTGTCGTCGATAGTAATGCCGCGCCTGTATTGCGCAAACAGCGATCCGCCTATTAAAAGGTAGGCATCAATACCTTTCCGCAAACCAGAATAAAAATTAAAATAAAATATCTGATAGTATTTATACCGAAAACTGCTTTTGTCGAAAAAAGAAATAAGCCTAAGCATACATCGTATAATGAAAGCGGGACGTTTTTCGTACAACAAAGACACATTAGCGTATTTTTCCTTCCATGTTTCATATTCACGGTTAGACGTAAGCAGATAAAAACGTGTATACGGAAAGCGTTCAAACAGAATCTTAAGAAATAAATCATCACCGACATTCTTCCCCGTATATGCCCGCACCAATATTCTTTTTCCTTTGCTAAGCGGCATGTTTTTCAATTCCATACCGTCTGGCGAAAACTTTATTTTTTAGTTTATGCTGGTTAGCTGGGATGTGGGGGGGGGGGTA
Organism: Treponema sp.; assembly: GCA_031274035.1. GTDB lineage: Bacteria > Spirochaetota > Spirochaetia > Treponematales > Breznakiellaceae > JAISNI01. The sequence goes on from JAISQR010000313.1 coordinate 22,762, forward strand.
TTGGATATAACTATCTTATGGAAGACATCATTAATGTAATCCTGCATACTGTTTATTTTTTTATTTATTCCATCCCATCCTATTTCAATATTTAAAATATCAAGATTATTGTTTGCAATATATCTGTCCGTCTCTAATAATTCAAAAAACGATTTTAATCTAATATTCGCTTGGGAAAACCCGCCAGTTAGAGGGAAAACGGCAAACGGTTTGTTGAAAACAACGGAAAAAACCGCACCGTGAAAAGAATTGGTAATTATATATTGCGCGTTATCTATCAAATAAAGCCAGTCATAAATTGTGGCGTTATATTTCTTATAGCGGTCTGTTTGTCCGCCAGCTACGTAGATTACCTCCAAAGCATATTCTTGCGCCCAGGCATATACAACATCAAGGTTAAAATCTGCGGATTCGTTTATTTTATAGAGCAAACAAAACCGATCTTTTGGTTTTATTGTTCTCTCCTGCTTATATATTTTACGATACATATCAGCATTTAAGAGCAAAGCGGGATCCGGAACCCAATCGGATCCGCTTATGCCGCACTCGTTTAAAATATTCAAACTGCTATTTTCCCTTACGCTTATATAATTAAATTTTTTTAAATAAGGCGTAATTTCATTTATACTCTGTTTATCAACGACAGGAGTGGAAAAACTGGCGGCATAAGCTATCCTAATTATACCGCTTTTGCCGAAATCAAGAAAATATGCCCTGCAACGCGGAGAAACCGACTTAAAAGCCCTTATTTCCGGAACGAAACACCATACCGTATCGGAACCAGTTATATACACATCCGCATCCGGCGGATTCTGAACCAATTCGTTATATGAACGATAAACGGCAGAGGATATTTTTATATATTTCGCACGGAATCGATTAAACGCTTTTTTGTCTTTTGCTTCTTCATGATAGAGCTGTGACTGCATCCGCTTCCGCTTTATAAACCGGACTATTGAATCAAAATTGAAATTTCGCTTCACCCGTTCAGAAAAACGGCCGGAAGGAAGGCCGTCATGAAGATAGTCATACCGAATAAGATAGGGTTCATGCCCCCTGTCTCGCAGATATTTTTGCAATGCGTAATGTTGTAAAAGCTGCCCATAACTTCCGTTAGACTGCCAAAGAGTCATGATGCCTATTTTCATTTAGCGTTTCCTTAAAACGGCTTTTGCTGTCGTATATAATCCGGTTTGTTTCAAAATTGTTTTTATACTGGAAATAAATTTGTATTTCATGCGCGGCCAGAAGGTAAGGTTTTTAACAAGGGGAGCTAATTTCTTTTTTTTCCAATGCTTAAAAAACACGCTTCGTTTTTTGGACACGATCGATGATTCTTCAATCATTTTATTTGTCAAGGCGTCGGTATAGGTTGTTTCTCTTTTTATAACATTTAACCCATTAAAAAAATCTTCCCCTTTTTGCGTATTGAGCATCACAAGACTTACGCCCTTATCATCGTCAAATTCAGGCAGCGTTTTTCGTATATCCCAATAATCGCCTAATGTAATATCACTTCCGCTTTTTAAGCACTTTACCGGACAGTTATGGCAGGAACGCCTTTGAAAAAACTTGTTGATAAAACCCGTCATAAAAACATTATCATGTTCAATATGGCTATTTTGTTTAAAATGGAGCGTAAACGTATAATTTTTCCAACCTGCGTTCTTGTCCCGAAAATTAACATCTGAAAGTTCATCTCTATTCATAGGACTTCCTTCCTCATATGACAATCCAAAACCAAATGAGCGCCAGCCGTATTCTTTATCTCTAAAAACTATATCGCTGATTACGTATTTATATGCACGATTTTTCGGAAATGTGT
>JAISQR010000335.1 GCA_031274035.1 Treponema sp.
CATTTTATTTTTTACATTGCGGGCGTATGCCTGTAACAATATTTTTTCGGAGGTACTATATGTGTAAAACGACTTTGCGGGTACCGGCGATGGCGCTGGTTCTCACCTTACTGGTTTCCTTGGGGGCCTTTGCCGGCGGTTCCGGCCAAGGGGGGGGGAGCCGGCGGCGGGCTCGTAACCCTGGATGTGGCTGGCGGGATTTCCACCGGGCTTCAGGAAAACCGATATTGGACCGAGATACTCAAGGAGGATCTCGGAATCGTTCTCAACCTGGTTCCCCATGACACGGATGCCATAAACACCATGATGGCGGCCAGAAATATAACCGCCGATGTGGTGATTTGGAATGACGCCCAGTTAGAAAACGCTATTCGGGCCGGTTTGCTCCTGAACCTGGACGATCGCCGGGATAAGCTGCCCAATGTGTTTGCCAACGCGGGGACTTCGATCCAGTACGTTCGGGACAACATAAGTAACGGAACCGGTGGACTCTACGGCCTGCGCGGAAACGTGGGTACCATGCTGCCCTCAAGCCGGTTCCTTGAGGGCCCGTATCTCCGCTGGGACTTTTATAAAGAATTGGGTTATCCGGAACTGACCAATTTGGAAGACTACTTGCCGTTGATGCGGAAAATGCTGGACGCCCATCCTACCAATGACAATGGGCAAAGAATGTACGGTTTTGCACTGTTTTCCGACTGGGACGGTACATTCATGCAAAATGCATGGTGGATTGGCCCGACACATGAGGGGAAATGGAGTCCCGGAGGTTTCCTGGAAATCGATCTGGGGGATCTTTCCGTGGGTACCATTCTGGATGACAACAGCAGCTATAAGAAGGCTTTGCAGCTCCTCTACGACGCCAATCAAATGGGACTGGTAGACCCCAATTCCCCAAGTATGGGTTTTTCCCAGGAGCTTGAGCTTCTGGAAGCTGCCCGGGTATTGTTTTGGCCTGGATACATCGCGAATTCAGGACGCTTAACCACGGAACAGGAAGCGGCTGGTATGGGGTACCGTATGATCCCCTTCGCGAACGAAAGAATAGGCGGCGGGACAATTCAATATGTAGGCTCCGATATAATATCGATTAGCAAAAATTCCAAAAATGTCGACAAGGCCCTGGAATATGTCGATTACCTCTATTCCCCCGATGGGGTATGGAATCTGGTAAACGGCCGCCGGGGGGTAAAATGGGACCTGGATCAAAACGGCGAACCTTATCTTACCGATCTGGGCTGGGATATTCAGTATAACAACAAGGAATTTCCCAATGGCGGATTAAACGGAGAGGGAAGATACTACGTTAACTTCGCTGGTCTGGGCGATATGATTCATCCCGTATACAAACGGAATTTCAATCCTGATGCCGACTGGGCCGACAAGAGAGGTACACTTGTTACAGACCAGGATTCCCCTCTGGACAGGGACTGGAAAACGAAGATGAATGCCGCGGGAGACGGTGATTATTTCCGAAAGAACAATAGGGTATTGGAGGTACCCTTTGCGCCGATGAATCCTGCGCCGGAAAATATCCAGATGATCAACAGCCGGATTGGAGATACGGTTACGACCATGAGCTGGCAGATGGTATTTGCCCGCAATCAGGCGGAATTTGATTCCCTCTGGGCGGATATGGTCCAGCGGGCAAATGGAATGGGGGTCGCTGCTTCCAACGAATGGTACTTGACTGAATGGAACCGGGCTCGTGCGGCTGCGTCAAAGTATATACCCAAATAATATCCTGCAAACCCCGGAACCGGGAAGGTTCCGGGGTTGTTTATAAAAAAGAGGAGTACTATGAACCGGCTAAAGCGGAAAGGGGGGATTTATTTATTTTTTATGGCTATCCCCTTTATGGTGTTGGTTTTTGTTTTGTCCTACCGGCCCCTTTACGGCTGGATATATGCTTTTTTCAATTATAAACCCGGGCTCCCCATCGGTCCCCATAATTTTGTCGGATTCGACAATTTTAAAATGATCCTTCAGGACAAATACGCCCTGGAGGATATAGGGCGGGTCATGCGGAATACCTTCGCCATGAGCCTCATCGGGCTGGCGTCCGCGCCCCTGCCCATGATATTCGCCATATTTCTCAATGAAATAAAACATCTGCCCTACCGCCGGGTGGTACAGACTCTCACGACCATCCCCAATTTTATCAGTTGGGTTCTGGTTTATGCGGTGGCTTACGCCATGCTTTCTGTAGACGATGGGTTTATAAACCGGGTCGGAATTCAGCTTGGTTTCTTCAAAGAGCAGATTGCCTTTCTGGTGGGCCGGGATCATGTGTGGCTGGGAATGTGGCTCTGGGGGACATGGAAAGGACTGGGTTGGAGCGCCATCATGTATATAGCCGCCATCATGTCCATCGATCAGGAGCTGTACGAGGCCGCCAGGGTAGACGGCGCAGGACGCTTTACATGTATGTGGTATATCACCATTCCGGGTCTCCTGCCGACCTTTTTTGTACTCCTCATTTTGAGTATCGCCAGTTTTATCAACAACGGTATGGAACAATACCTTGTGTTCCAGAATCCCATGAACAAGTCTTTTATCGAAGTCCTCGATCTTTATGTATATAACCAGGGTATCGCCGGGCTCAATTACTCCTATTCCATCGCTATCGGGATGTTGAAATCCATTGTCAGTCTGGTGCTGCTCTTCCTTGCCAACGGAATATCAAAACTATTCAGAAAGGAGTCGATTTTCTAATGAAAGGAAAAAAAAATTTGGGTGATATCTGTTTCGACGTTTTTATTTATATTTTTTTTGGTCTTTTTACTTTGGTATGTACCTTCCCCTTCTATTATATTTTCATCAATACCGTGAGCGCCAACGATGTGGTAGCCAAGGGGTTGGTTACGTTGATCCCAAAAAATATCCATTTTACCAATTATATCAACGTCTTGAAAATGAAAGCCCTGCCTATGGCGGTTTTGGTTAGCCTTGGACGGACCATACTGGGCACAACCCTCAATGTCCTGTGTACTTCTTTCATGGCCTATGTGGTTTCCAAACGGGAATTGTGGCACAGGAAGTTTGTGTACCGCTTTTTCATTGTTACCATGTACTTCAGTGCGGGACTCATTCCCTGGTATATCAATATGCAGGACCTCCATCTGACCAATAATTTTCTGGCTTATATCATAGGGGTTATCAGCGTCTTTAATATGATTTTGGTAAAAACCTATATTGAAAGCATTCCCGAATCATTGGAAGAATCCGCGGAAATCGATGGTGCGGGGTATCTATTGATTTTTTTCCGGATAATTCTGCCCCTGTGTACGCCTATATTGGCGACTATTACTATCTTTACCGCGGTGGGCCACTGGAACTCCTTTACCGATACCCTGATCCTGATGCGGGACCCCCGGCTCTATACCCTGCAATACCTGCTCTGGCAGTACCTCAACGAGGCCGAGGCTATTTCGCGGAATATCCGGGCAATGATGGCCCAGGGTCAGATGATCACCATGCCTGCGATTGTTTTGACCACCACGGCGGTCAAAATGACTATTGCCATGATTGTTACTATTCCGGTATTATTGGTATATCCTTTCTTCCAAAGGTACTTCGTGAAAGGAATCATGATCGGCGCGGTGAAGGGGTAGCTGAGGTTCGCCCTGCGCCGATTTCTCCATGAAAGCTGGCAGGGTTTCATGATTTTTGTTATCGGTGATGATGACCCCGGGTAAATGTTAAATTGCTGTTGTTAGAAGATATTTTGTTGACAAAGACGAAAAATGCTCTTATATTATTAAAGTAATGAAGATTTCCTAAAGCATCAGTTTGTGGGAAATTCGCCTTAGAGTTACTATAAAATTTACGATCCAAAAAAAATTTACTGTGTATGAAAGGGGAATGTCATTGTGGAGCCTATGATATAAACCGGACGCTTTTCTTTTCGTTATTTTTGAAGTAATCGGGCGTATGCCTGATAATTTTAGTATTTCAAGGGGGAATTATGAAAAAAATTGTTTTGGTTTTGTTGGCCGTCCTTTGTCTGACGTCCATGGTATTTGCCGGCGGCAGCCAGGGCCAGGCATCCGGCGCCAAACCGGTGGTGGGCTGGTATACCGGTCCGGTACAGCCGACGGTGATTGAGGACATGAAGACAATTTCCAAGTATGCCGAAGACAAGATCGGCATCGGTCTGGAGTTTGTGTCCGCGGAGACCGCTACCTTTGAGGTGATGGTCCAGAGCGGCCAGCCCTTCGACCTGATGAATCTCGACGCCGGTCCCTTTATCAAATG
>JAISQR010000376.1 GCA_031274035.1 Treponema sp.
TGCCTAATTTTTTTGTTTAAAAATTTGTAAAGTCATTTTATTTTTTAAATACATTATGTTTTTCTTGCAATGGCGGCGGCCGATAATGTCCTGTAGAAATTTGACCTGTTTTTACCCCCCCCCCCCCCCCCCAACAACAAACGTTAAGCGTTTATAACAAACCATCTTTTTTTTATTTTTTCTTCTCATGTGAAAACCAGCCTTGTGGCTGTTTTTTCTGCCGGAGTACCGGTAAATTTTTATACGTTTATGGAGGAAAGACATGAAAGCAAGCAAAATGATAATTGGTATCATTGCGTTGTTGATTGCGGGAACTGTGTTTGCCGGCGGCGGCTCACAGCAGGCAGAGGGCGCCGGGCCGGTTAAGCTGACGTACTGGGAAATGAACTGGGGCCCGGCGGATATGGAAAAGGCCGCTATGGACAAGTTGGTTAAAAAATTCAACGACAGCCATCCGAATATAGAGGTCGAAGTACAGTATATCCCATGGGAAGGCTACTATCAGACATTCCTGACGGCGGTAACTTCCGGTAATGCCCCCGATGTGGCGACCGGCGCAACCCCCCAGCCCATTCAGTATGCCGTCATGGGCGAAAGCCTCGATCTTGATCCTATTATGGAAGCATGGCGGAATGAAAATAACCCCATTCTGACGGACATTACCCCTGATCTCTGGAAATTTTTCCAGTATCAGGGAAAGCAATACGGTATCGCTTTTGGTTTGGATCTCAAGCTGTTCATATACCGCAAGGATTTTTTCCAGCAGGCGGGGATTACTACGATGCCCAAGACCTGGCCGGAATTTACCGCGGTTCTGGAAAAACTCAAAGCAAGATTTCCCGATAAAATACCTCTGCTGATGCCCGGAGCTGATAGTGGTAGCAACCACTCCCTGTCCATGTTCCTGGGTTCAAACCTCGCCGGGTTTACCACGCCTGATCTGAAACCAGCGTTCCAGTCCAAAGCGACAATGGAATGTCTTAACTACGTCAAGGAACTGTACGATAAACAACTTGTGGGACGGGGCACCGCGGGTTACTCCGGTACCGATGCCGAGCGTATGTTCGCCGCCGGTGAAGCATGTATTCTGGGCGGTATGGGGTTCGCCAATGTGGCCGGCAAGGACATTGAGAAAAACTGCGCCGTGATGCCGCCCCTCACCGGTCCCAGCGCTAGGCAGGGCAGCATGATTTACTGCCCCAACGGAATCATGGGATTCAGCCAGACCAAGCACCCTGACGAAACCAGAACCTTCATTAAATGGTGGATGGAGAACTTCCTGGAAATGATCAGTGAAAGCGGCCAGAGCAACTTCCCCGCCCGCAGGTCCTATATGCAGGCTCCCTTCTACCAGAGCGATCCCCTCCGGTCGGATTCCTACAAGTATATGTTTTCGGATGAATATTCGGGCGTATCCATGATCTACCCCGCGGAAACGCTCTATCCCCAGTTCTCACAGATAGAGGGCGAACAGCTTTATGGCGCTGTTCTCCGCAAAATTGTAACCGGTATAAGCCCGGCCCAGGCGGCGAGGGAAGGAGATGCCGCTATTCAGCAGGCCATTGATACCTATAAATAAACAGGTCCAATTAAAAACCTTTAACCTGCCTCAGCGGTTGAGGCAGGTTTTTGTAAACAATAAACCAGGGGGGATTATCATGAAACAAAAGTACCGTTCGGGAGGTTTTGAAAATAAAACCCTGGGTTATATTATGACCATTCCGACTACCGTATTGATTCTGCTTATCAGTATTTATCCCCTGATAAACGGGATTTTGTTGAGTTTTGAAAATTACAACCTGATGCGGCCCTTTGAACGCCGCTTCATCGGCCTTGAAAATTTTAAAACACTCATCACGACGGATACGGAATTTTACAGTGTTCTTGCTTATTCGTTTATCTATACGATCAGTGTTGTTGGTTTGTCCTACCTTATCGGATTTGTTTTGGCCATGCTGCTCAAAGGCGATACATGGGGCAGGGGAATTTACCGCACCGTTTTGCTGCTACCATGGGTCGTTGCCCCGACGGTGGCCGCCACAAACTGGTCATGGCTTCTCAATGATCAGATTGGTTTTATCAATAAAATCCTGGTAAACTGGCATATTCTTGATGAAGCGGCGCTTTTCCTGGCCGATCCCCGCCTGAGCAGGATAACGGTTATTGTTACGGGAACCTGGCGTTCCTTTCCATTTATGATGGTTGTTATTATGGCGGGATTGCAGAGTATTCCAAAAGAACTTTATGAATCCGCCCATATGGACGGCGCGGGTTTTTTCCGCTCGCTTTTTTCCATTACCATACCGATGATAAAAAGCGTCAGCACCATCTGCCTTATTTTGATGTTCCTGTGGACTTTTAATAACTTTGAAAATATCTACCTTCTCACCAAGGGAGGTCCCAATAACGCAACCTATACACTGCCCATTCTGACATACTTTAGCGCGTTTTTCCGAAGCAGAATCAGTTATGCCTCCACCATTGCCACGTTTATGCTGGTGGTACTGCTTGTCTTTAGCATGATCCAGCTCTGGCTACAAAAAATAGGGAAGGATAATTAGCATGAAAAACAAAAAGCTCGCAAGGACAATAAAATCGGTTTTTAAGCATGCGTTTCTCCTTCTGGCAGTGTATGCAACCGCCCTGCCCTTTGTGTCCATGGTTGGTACGGCGCTTAAAAAACCAAGTATCGCCCTTTCGTCTTCAAATTTGTTTCCCCATTCACCGGATGAATTCAGTTTGGAAAGTTTTAAAATAGTGATGACTAAAACAGGTTTTGGTCAAAATCTGCTTAATAGTTTGATTGTAACGGTTCTTACGGTTAGCGCCTGCGTTTTGGTTACAACCTGTACCGGTTTTGCCCTTTCCCGTTTCAGGGGCCGTTATTTCAGCGTGTATTCTGTGATGCTCCTTGTCTTGCAGATGTTTCCCACCATGCTGCTCCTTCTGCCGCTTTATATCATTTTTACCAGACTGCGTCTCGTTAATACCCTGGGCTCGGTAACATTGAGTTACATTACAACCAATTTGGCCTTTTCGATATGGATGCTCCGGGGCTTTTTTGATACCATTCCGGTTGAACTGGAACAGTCCGCCATGGTGGACGGCTGTACCCGCTTTCAGGCCTTCCGCAGGGTAATAATTCCCCTTGCATTGCCGGGAATCGCCACGGTCGCCATTTTTACTTTTATAAACGCATGGAACGAGTATACCCTGGCAAGTATCTTTCTGCGTAAGGATTCCCTTCTGACCATGACCCTTGGGCTGCAAAAATTTGTTCAGCAGTACGGGGCGGACTGGGCGTCCCTTATGGCAGCGTCTACCATTGCGACAATACCGACTTTAATATTCCTGTTCTTTGCCCAGAAATATCTGATTGAAGGCATGACGGCGGGAGCCGTGAAAGGATGACACAGGCCGCTATTGACAGCCTGAATATGAACTGAGTATGATATAATGTAATTACATTATGAGGAGGCTTATTATGGCGGAACAATATCAGTTTCCCGACGGTTTTGATTGGGGTGTAGCGACCGCATCATATCAGATTGAAGGGGCATGGAAAGCCGACGGAAAGGGCGAAGGTATTTGGGATCGCTTTTCCCATACTCCGGGAAACATCCATGACGATACGACAGGTGATGAAGCCTGCGATTTTTATCACCGTTACGAAGAGGACATCCGCATCGCAAAGGAATTGGGAATCAAAGTGTACCGTTTCTCAATTTCCTGGCCCCGGATCTTTCCCGATGGTACGGGAAACGTGTGTGAGGCGGGTATTGAGTTTTACCGCAGGGTGCTGGAATGTCTCCATAAAAACGGCATCAAGGGCGCGGTAACCATATATCACTGGGATTTACCTCAAAAACTTCAGGACAGAGGCGGCTGGGCAAACCGCGAAATAGTCGGCTGGTTTGAAGATTATGTGAAGGTTCTGTACGCGCGGCTTGGCGATCTTGTCGATACCTGGATCACCCTGAATGAACCGTATTGCAGTTCAATACTCGGATACTGGCTGGGGGGACTCGCTCCTGGGTATCATGATTATTCGGCGGCGCTGGAGGCCGTTCATAATCTTCTGCTCTGCCACGGTACGGCGGTACGGGAATACCGCAAGTCAGGGCTTAAGGCTGAAATAGGAATCACTCTGAATATGAACATGAGTTATCCCTTTGATCCGGACAGCAAAGAAGATGCGGAAGCGGCAAAACTTAATCAGCTGCAGGCGAATAATCTTTTTGGCGATCCCATATACCTCGGGACATATCCCGAAGAACTTTTTACCTACCTCAAGAAAAAGGGCGTGGTACTGCCTGAAATTAAAGACGGCGACATGGAATTGATCAGCCAAAAGATCGATTTTTTCGGCCTTAATACCTACTTCACCGATCACGTAAAAAAAGATCCCTCCGTCTGGCCCCTGGAAGGAGTTTCCCTTAAAACGGGCCGACCCCATACGGACGCGGATTGGGAGGTTAATCCCCAGGGTATGTACGACCTGTTAACCTGGATACACGGGCGCTATAAACCGCAAAAGCTCATCATTACCGAAAACGGCGCGGCCTGTAACGACTGGATAAACCTGGAAGGCAAAGTGGAAGATCCCAACCGGATCGATTACATTCATCGTTATCTGATGGAAGTGCACAAGGCCATCAAGGCCGGTGTTCCGGTAGCGGGCTATTATGTGTGGTGTTTCTGCGATAATTTTGAATGGGCGTGGGGCCTTTCCCGCAGGTTCGGCATTGTATATGTCGATTACAAAACCCAAAAACGGACGCCGAAAGAAAGCGCCTACTGGTATGCGGGTATAATAAAGCAAAACGGATTTTAGGAGGCAACAATGGCTATAGATAAAACAAAAGTCGTCCAAATTGGCATATTGGCCCGGGACGTGAAGGAAACAACCGCTGTCTGGTGTAAATTTCTGGGCCTTGAAATGCCGGAAATTTTCAAGACCGACGGGTATGAAAAAACCAGGGCATGGTTTAAGGGCGGGCCGTGCCACGGCTTGATTTATCAAAGCATGTTCAACTTCAACAATATTCAAGTTGAAATTATTCAGCCTGTTGACGGTACCCCGTCAATATGGCGGGAATGTCTGGACAGGGACGGCGAGGGGCTGCACCATATCTCCTTTGCCGTAAAGAATATGCCTGCAGCCATTGGGGAAGCGGAAAGTCTGGGCTTCCCGTTGATACAAAAAGGCGAGTACACAGGCGGCCGTTACGCATATATGGATGCTATTGGCAGCATGAAAATCATTCTTGAATTCCTTGAGAATGATTGATTACCGAACCTCGCCCGGGCCTTGGGTTCCGCGGCGAGGATTTTTATTTTATTTTTCTCAAGGAGAGGCAGATGAATAAAGTTGTAGTTGTTACCGGAGCGGGACGCGGTTTGGGGTTCAGCGTAGTGAAAAAACACATCGCCCTGAAAGATACAATATACGCCTTTGACTACCAGATCACCGATGAGCTTAAAAAACTGGCCGACGAATATCCTGCGTTAAAGTATTACCTTTGCGATATTTCGCAGGACAAGGATGTTTCCGGCGCCACATCCGAAATACTTACAGCAGAAAAACATCTGGATTATCTGTATAACATCGCAGGTATATTTATCTTTGAAGAACGGGTTGGACTCGCGGAAACCAGCCTTGACAAGTGCATGCTCATGTTCAACATTAACGCCCTGGGGGCGGTGAGGATTACCAAAGCCCTCTGGCCGCTTCTGGGCAAGGGCAGCGTGGTTGTCAATGTCACATCAGAGTCGGGCAGCGTGGGCGCGATGCGGCGGGTACAGGAATACGGTTACAGCATGTCCAAGTCCGCGGAAAATATGTTTTCCAAGATACTCTCCAATGAACTTTGGGAAAAAGAGGCGCGGGTAATGTGTTTCCACCCCGGATGGCTGCGCACCCCCATGGGCGGGCCAGCCGCCTTTGAGAGCGACCGTTCCGTTTCTCCTGATGTCAGCGCCGGGAATATCGTTAATACCATACTTGATATTGACAAGATTCCCCGGGACCAGATGTACATGCAGCATACCGGTGAAATTCTACCCTGGTGAAATAACTCTTTCGTGTTTAAATTTCTTAAGGGAACCTCTAAAAACTGAAGTTTTTAGAGGTTCCCTTATATTTTCCATGCGAAGGGAATATAACAAGTGGCACAAACCGCAAACGAAAAAGCCAAAGGCCATTTAGCGGCTTTTACAACTAACGCGATTTTGGTATCAGCATAGCTGTAACAAAGTCCATTCTTTCAGGCTGGATGACCCCCATGGGGTATAATATTTCCAGAATGATCTTCGGACTTCTTTTCTTTTGGACTTTAAGTCTCTTCAAGAAAAAGAAAAAGCTCCTCCGAATGATATTAGTACTTTAGAAATTGATCTTGTCTATTCCCGGCAGAAATTTACAAAGATTGATGCGATAAACTGTATATACTTCCATTATACCGCATCATTTTCATTAAAAGTGACTTCACCGACTAAGCAAATAGGTAATTTCGCCTATTGTCCCCTTGAAAACCCCGGTTTCAAGGGAATCCCCTTAGGCACAAAACGCAGCAAACTGCCCAAATCAGGCCGTAACCGCCGCCAACGATCAGCAAGGCCGGTTGTATAGGCGGAGGAGTCGCCGGCACAGACCGTATAGTCAAAGGGACAAAAAAATCGTATTGTTCCTACAGTGATGGCAGGTTCACCCTGCTGAGTAGGAGGTCCCATGCAAAAACGGGCATTGATAAGCGTATTTTACAAGGAAGGCATAAGCGGCCTAGCCTCCTTTCTTGCCGGGAGCGGCTGGGAACTCCTCTCCACCGGGGGAACCGCGAAGTATCTTGAGGCTCAGGGGTTGGCCGTTACGGACGTGTCGGCGGTAACCGGCTTTCCCGAATG
>JAISQR010000411.1 GCA_031274035.1 Treponema sp.
AAGGTCAGGGGAAAGCCCAGAGCTAAGTTAAGCCAGGTAAGGGAGAGGTCCCCCATCAGATAGGGAATGTCCATGGCGGCGTTGAGCATAATCTGGTTGGTGTCCGTCGGGTCCATCATCATGGAGAAGACACTCGGACCGTTAACGGTTATTCCAAACCCGGTGTTCGGATCAAGCCTGAACAGGGGATAGGGTATCCAAAACTTAAACGGGTTGAGGTACTTGACGCCCCAAAAACGGGTTGAGGGCGGTACGCTATCGGCGGGCGCGAAAGCCGCCTGCGGGACCGCCGCCGCTTCCGCGTCCGGTCCAGGCGTCTCCGGCAGACCCGCCGCCCGGCGCTCCTCTCTGTCCCAGGGCTTGAGGGAAAGGGAAACGCGGACGCCTGAAAGGGAGGAATCCTTTTCCGGGAACTTCATCAGGGCGTCGTGGGAAGCAAACGCGCCCCGGTAATAGATCGCGCCGTCCGCCATCACCGGCTGGAACACCCCGCCGGAAAAGTCCCGTTCGGAAAAAAACGCCTCGACGGTTTCGGCGTTTCCGTTCAGAAATTCGCCGGGATCCGCCATCCCCAGCTTGTACATCCTGCCGTCATGGTCGTAGGAAAAGAGAATCCACCCCTCGTGAAACCCAAGTTCCCGGAGGTACTTCCACCGGCTCTCATCATCCTCCAGGCCGGAAGTGAAGGTATAAACCTCCCCTGTCTCGTAGTTATACAGGCACAGTTCCCGTATTCCCCGTTTGGCGGCGGTGAACGCGATCCAGGTATCATTCAAGGGAGCGGGGTTTGAATAGAGGAGTTCCTCCGTCCCCCGGAGGAGCACTTCTTCTTTATTCGAGTCAGCACGATACACGATGCTGTTGTTATGCAGGTCGGAACCTATGCCGATCACCCCGTCCCGAAAGTAGCGCCCGTTGTAGAGGCCCTTCCATACCCGGCCGGTTTTACGGCCCCGGCGGGTATCGTACTCGGTAACCACCGCCCGCTTTTCGTCAAACGTATAGTTAAGGGAACCGGCGGTACGATAAGAGGAAACCAGCAGGCGTTCGCCGCCGGATGAGGCCGCAAGGTCGTATACCCCCTGGCGGTCTACGTTCATCACATTCCGCGCCTCCCCGGCGACGGGGTCGTAGGAAATCAGTTTCCCGGCGATACGGTCAACGGCAAAGACTTTGCCGCCCCCGGCGTCTACTGCGGTAAGCAGGGCCTTGCGGCGGAAAGCTCCGTCATATATACGGGGCTCAGGATTCTCTTCAATGCCCGGAATCCGCAGGGACTCCCTAAATTCATCCCACACTTCCGAAAAGGGACGGCCGTAAACCGTGCGGAAAAGGGCGTAATACCCCGCGTTATAAACCCTGAAAGACAGCCTGTTTTTGCCGCTGCCCATGGCGCCCCAAAGTTCGGCGTATTTTTCCATTCCATATTGCCGCTGCAAATAGGCGGAGAAATAGCCGCCGTAATGATACGAGCCGTTTGCGATGTGGGGCAGGTCATAAAGCCCCGAAGCCTGCATGGGGGTAAGAAAAGCGTTTTCGTGAACCGCCTGGCTAAGCCCTTCCTTTATCAAGGGGTCGTTGGCCCGGCCTGTCCCGTCCAGGCTTTCAAGACTGACGGTTACCCCCTCCACCATAAACCCCGGAGCGGTGAATATCGCGGGGAAAACCCAGCCGCCGAACGCTTTGTGAAGGTTCTCGATCCAGGGGCTCCTGCTGCTCAGGGAAATTATGTGGGTCAATTCATGCAGAAAGAGCCCTTCCAGTGAATTGGTATACGCCCCCATATCCTCAATAGACATAGGAGTGTCGAACAGCACAATATGCGGATACGGAACAGGATTCGCGTATCCGTTGAAACTGTCCGTATAGGGGGTGATCGTGACGGGAATCCGCCCCCGGACGCGTATCCCCAAAATGCCGGACACCTGATCGTAGACCCTGTCCGCAAATCCGGCCAGAGTTTGGGCGGTCCTCTCCGATTCCGGGGGATACACGATCTCGAAGTGACTTGTCTTAATTACCCTGAGCGAAGGAAAAGGCTGCCGCCACTGCGCTTCAAGGGAGGCGGCGCAAAGGAAACAGCAGACAAACAACAAAAACGCGGCGCGTTTTTTAACTGACAACCCGAATTTCCAGCCGGTAAATAACAAGGAAATCTCCTTATGGGAGTCCCCGGAGGAGACTATGGAGAACACCCCCGGATTTTGCGATTTTATATGTAAAGATATGCTGGTACATACGAAAAGTCAACGCGTACTTTCCTCCCTTTTTAACTTTTACATGGGCGGCATAACCATTATCGTCAAGGAAGATTCACAGAATGACGAATCGCGTCTTCAACAAGCGCGTTGAGTGAAATGTTCCGGGCATGAGCCAGAAGCGCCGCCCTGCGGTGTAAATCTGCCCCGATTCGCACATTGAACGAACCTTTATATGGCTTTTCAGGCTGTGTGCCGTTTTCTTTACAAAACGCCAGATATTCCTCAACGGAATTGTGGAAATCTTCCTTGATTGCAATTACCGTATCTCCTTCAAATGATATAAGCGGTTTAATACCGATAACCTTGCCATAAAATACGTTGTCTTCTTCGGAGAACTCAATGCTGCCGATATACCCCTTATAGTGAAGATAATTGTTCATACAATACCTCAACCTCGCCCTAAAGCTCCCCTCGAATCGCAGGTTAATTAAAAACTTCCTCGCCAAAAGGAATAGATTCCATCGCCCCTTTCCGGGAGACCGCGATAGACGAAGCCCTGCAGGCAATTGCCAATGCCTGGGGGACGGACATTTTTTTCTCTCTGGCGGCGATAAAATAGCCGGTAAAAGTATCCCCTGCGCCGGTAGTATCTGCCACCGGAAGGTTGACAATATCGCCTTTTGCTCTCTGTTTGCCAAACCCGTAATATGCTCCATCCTTTCCGGCAGTAAGAATTATTTCACCTTGTGGAAAGCGTTCTACAAGATGATTTAACACAAGCGGGAGGTGGCTGTCCGGCGGCAGACCTGCCAGGGAAGTACCTTCAATTTCATTAACAAAGAGAATATCAACCAGATTTAATGGCAAGTCCATTATTTTTTTATTGCATGGTGAAGGGTTAAGACATATACGCAACCCCCCTTTTTTTGCACATTCCATGATCTCCCTAACATGGACGATTTCGTTCTGCAATACAATAAGATCACCTGTATCAAATTCCGCAATTGTTTGATGTATTTCATTGATAGAAATGGCGCTGTTGCCGCCGCTATAGAGAACGATAGCATTTTGCTTATTACTGTCGAGTTGAATTATTGCCTGTCCTGTTGCACCATCGTATTTAACAACTCTTTCAGTATTGACTCCATAGGATTGCAGCAAATCCAGGAGAAACTGACCGTCCTGCCCTATCTTACCCGCCATGTAGACCGGCATACCTGCCTTAGCCAGAGCTGCTGCCTGATTCGCCCCTTTTCCGCCGGCACTTCTGGTCATCGATGTACTATCAATGGTTTCTCCGGGGGCAACAATATGATCCACCGAGAAGGTTAAATCAATATTCAATGATCCAAAAACAAGAATCTTCATGTAATGTACCAAACCTCAACTTATATTTTTTTTACACTGTCGCGAATAACAATTTTACCCGAAATCAATATATTTTCCGGTATATTTTCTTCGGGCTTAAAAATTCGTTCTGCCAATTTTTCCAGAGCCCTTTGGCCGATTTTATGAGTAGAGACTCTTACCGAGGTAAGCGGAGGATCTGTAATGCTGCTTGATGGCAAATCGTCAAATCCAATGATACTTACATCATCCGGAATAGTATAACCGCGATCCCGAAACCCTTTCATACACCCATAGGCGATAATATCATTCATACAGAAAAACGCTGTCGGCATTTTATTGTTTTTATTAAGATAAACATTCATACCAATCACCGCTTGTTCAAACGCGGGATCAATACTAACAATATTTTTTTTCTGTACCGGCAGAGAGAAATAATCCATTGCTTCCTGAAAGCCCGCCTCACGCATTTTGAAATTTTTTGTTTCATAGGTACTTTTAACCAAGCCGATGTTACGGTGGCCGCAATTATACAAATATTGTATAGCCCTGAATACTCCATCAGCATTATCCATATCAATACAGTCGTAAACGGAAAGCGGAAAATACGTATCGATAAAAACAACGGGCACTGAAAGGGAAGTAAAAAAAGACAGTTCATGGGCATTGAGTTCAGTTCCAAGGACGATCAGGCCATCAACGGCAGATCCTTTCTGAATAGTAACAATTTCTTCGATAGGAACATGATTAAAAAATGAAACTTCCAGCTTATAATGCCGCAGTCTTGCGGCAGTTTCTATTCCTTCAAGATATTCAGTGATAAAAGAATTATGCCGCTCATTAATGATATGACCATGTTTAGCAATCTTTAAAAGCCTTATATTAATATGATCGTTAATATATAAATCCTTGAAACCGGTTCTATACCCCATTCTGGCGGCAATGGCCATAATTTTCTGTTTTACATCACTTCCCACTCCGGGCTTGTTGTTTAACGTTAGAGATACCGCGGCAGGAGAAACCCCTGCCTCTTTAGCAATATCGATGATACGCGGTGTCATAACCCTTATTTTAACTACTTATCAAGGCTTTGTCAATGATTATAAAATAAAATTAGCGTTTGCTAAAATATTTTAGTTAATATATCAATAAGTAGGATGTAAATCTTTGAAATACGTGGGTTCAGTGACTTTTTTTACAAATTTTTTGATTTTTTTATTGACATGAAAAAAAATACGGTTTACTATTAGCATTATGGCATAAATAATATCACTAAAATATTTTAGCGATCTAAAGGAAAGAGAAAACGTATGGCTGAAAAGAAAGAATACGAGCCTAAATCAATTGTGGATGATGCTATGGGATATGGTGTCAGTATTGTAGTACAAGAGCAGGGAACTCTCAATGGAACAAATTAGTCAAGGCCTTTTAAAGCGTCTGCAAAAACCTTCGGGACCGGTGGACGTAGTAATTGATACGGATACCTACAACGAAATTGATGATCAGTTTGCCCTTGCTTTTTTGATCAAATTGGAAGAAAAATTCCACCTCAAGGGGATATACGCGGCTCCCTTTTACAACCAGAATTCCTCAAGCCCCGGCGACGGGATGGAAAAGAGCTACAATGAAATATTCAATGTCCTTTCTTTGATGAATAGGGACGATTTGAAAGCCCTTGTCCGGAGAGGTTCCCTAAAATATTTGCCGTCCGAAACGGAACCGGTGGATTCTCCCGCCGCCAAAGCCCTCGTGGAATTGGCGATAACGTACTCAGAGGATCGTCCCCTCTATGTCATCGCCATCGGCGCCATTACCAACGTGGCCTCCGCCCTGCTCTTGCAGCCGGAGATACGGGACCGGATCGTTATTGTATGGCTTGGGGGCCACGCCCTCGACTGGCCTGACAACAAGGAATTTAACCTCTTCCAGGACGTGGCCGCCGCCCGGATTGTCTTTGGCTGCGGCGCCGCGCTGGTACAGCTTCCCTGCATGGGGGTAGTTTCGGCTTTTGCCACAAGCGGCCCGGAACTGGAGTACTGGCTGCGGGGGAAGAACAAACTCTGCGATTACCTGGTGGACTATACAACTAAATCGGCCGTCAGAGACGGAGGGCTCCCGAATTGGACCCGAGCAATATGGGACGTTACCGCTGTCGGCTGGTTCCTTGAGGGGGACTATATGCTGGACCGCCTGGAGCACATCCCCATACCGGAATACGATCACCACTACAGTTTTGATCCCAACCGGCATTTCTACCGGTATGTGTATCATATTAACCGGGATAAATTGTTTCAGGCGTTGTTTGGGAAGTTGGGCAAATGATAAGGGGAAATGCTTTTGTTTTTTAATTTTGATATTACAGGTTTATACCCTGTAAAAATAAACGTATTTGATGATGGAGGTTTTTATGCCTAAATTTTTTTTAACGCTTTCGGAAACGGTCCTAATTGAGCTTGCTCAAAGCGCCGATGAAGGCAGGAATGTCAAAAGTTTCGCCGATGACGCCCGGCTGATTTTTGACATGTACAAACAGGATCGTCCTATGGAGCAAGAAGCCAAAGAGCTGATTGACAAAATCCGCTCCGCCCCAATCGCGGCGGATTATCCTTACAACGAACCCGCGGATCTTGATTCAATCAAAAAGGTAAGACCGGCGAAAAAGGGAAAGGGCGAACCGTTTAAGGGAGATCTTAAAAACTATTACGATAAGGTTTACGGTGCATGGCTCGGCCGCTGCGCGGGCTGCCTTCTCGGCAAGCCTGTCGAGGGATGGAAAAGAAAACGTATTACCGGAATTCTCAAGGATACCGGCAACTATCCGATCGCGCATTACATTTCTTCCGATATCGATGAAAAACTAAAGACCAAATACGAAGTTGTCGACGGCGGTCAGATCCCCTGGAGTAGGAAAGTTAGCTGGATAAATAACGTTGATTGCATGCCCGAAGATGACGATACCAATTACACAATCCTGTATCTTAAAATCCTGGAAACCTACGGCCGTGATTTTACAAGCGAGGATGTGGCAATAAGCTGGCTTAGGGATGTGCCATTTTTCCATGTCTGCACGGCGGAAACGGTGGCGTATAAAAATTTTGTGAACCTTATCATGCCTCCGCTTTCCGGTTCTTATTATAACGCGTACCGGGAATGGATAGGCGCCCAGATACGGGCGGATTTCTTCGGCTACGTTAATCCGGGCGACCCTGAAAAAGCCGCCGAATACGCGTGGCGTGACGGAAGAATAAGCCATGTAAAGAACGGCATTTACGGAGAAATGCTCACCGCCGCCATGATCGCACGGGCCGCAGTGAGCCGGGATATGAAGGATATTATAAGGAGCGGCCTTGACGAGGTTCCTGAAAAATCCAGATTGACCGAGGGGGTCGGCAAGGTACTGGAGTGGCATAGGGAAGGAATTAACTGGGAAGCGGCGCTGGACCGTGTTCATGAGATTTACGATGAAACCAACGGATATCACTGGTGCCACACTATTTCCAACGCCATGATCTGCGCGGTCTCTCTTTTGTGGGGAGAAAGCGATTTGGAGAAAACCATTGGTATCGCCGTATGCGCCGGTTTTGATACCGACTGCAACGCGGCTACCACCGGTTCTATCGTAGGTATGCTTAACGGAGCGAAGGCCCTGCCAGAAAAATGGATCAAGGCTCTCAACAATAAAGTAAAGTCCGGTATCGACGGCTATAACCTCTGTGAAATATCCGGACTCGCTGAACGGACAGTGGGCCTTTGCGCCCAATAGTCCGCCATAAACGGCGGAACAATAGCGATAGTCATGAGTTTCTATACTGACAAGATGGAACAGCTTAAAATGGCTCCAATGCGGGCAAAGCATCCCGGCTGGATATGGAACCGGAGCGATACCCACATATTTTTAAAGGCGCCGGAAGCTCATGACGCATTTGTAACAGTAGTCGAGGCCGGGAATTCTTTTTCTCCCGGTCCCGGTAGTTATGGCATTTCAACGTGGATTGGCCTTGATGGAAAAATCCATGCCCCGGAGCTTTATGAGCTTAAAGACATGGCATGGGAATTCGAAGAAAAAAGATATCCAATTAGTCGTGCTTCATGGAACGCCGGTGATGTCAGGGTGGATAGCGCTCTTTTCTCCTGGCAAAATGGCAATACAATAGATTATCGTGACTATTTGAGGGTGCGTCTTTCAAACAAGGGTGTCAAGGCCGTAGAACCGGACTTTTACCTTGCTATCCGTTCCTTTGGGGCGGCAGGCGGGCCGATAGAAAGTCTTAAGGAACAAGAG
Source organism: Treponema sp. (assembly GCA_031274035.1). Taxonomy (GTDB): domain Bacteria; phylum Spirochaetota; class Spirochaetia; order Treponematales; family Breznakiellaceae; genus JAISNI01. Next base: position 7,831 of record JAISQR010000411.1, read on the forward strand.
AATATAATTTACGTAAATGGCGCCCCGCTGATATATGCGGAAAGGAAAGGGGTATTCGGCGCTGTTAGTTATTCCGCTACGGCAAAAGATATTTCCCAGTTGTTACGAGAAGGCGCTTTCCCCAAAACGGCGGCCGTAACGGATCCGCAAAAATGGGCATCAGGGGCATTGCGTTATTCAATCAAGCTTGAGCCTGGAGAAAGCATTTGTTTCGATTTTGCTTTTCATATTCATGCGGAATATGGTTTATTTGAATGGCTTAAACCCCTGGCGTTTCCCCTGAATCTTGAGGAGAAACGGATTGATTTACGAAAAAAATGGGATTCCCTCACAAAGGCACGGATATTCACCCCTGATCCGAGGGTTCAGGAAACTTTCTATGCCCAGATAAATCATCTCTATATGGCCGCTGGTCTTGATGCCCCGCATATTTCACCTGTTACTTACCCGGTTTGGTGGATGAGGGATTCTGCTTATATCTGCACGGCTTTGGATCAGGCCGGCCTCCATGATTTCAGCGGCCGGTCGGCAGCCCATGCGGGCCGTTACAAAACAACCTGTTCTTTCGGCGCCGAGGCGGATCTCCAGGGTTCCAGGGTGTGGGTAATAAGCGAGCATTACCTCCTAACCAGGGATAAAGGATTCCTTGAAAAAAATTATCAGTATGTGGCGGAAAACGCCGGGGAAATAATTGAAATGTGCAATACCGGTGCGCCCCTCAGTTTCTTCAGCGAAACTTTTACCCACGACACTGTTAACAGCCCGGTTCTTGCCTTTACGTGCGGTGTTTCTTCAAATGGTATATGCAGGGGAAGGATGGATGGGCATTTCCCCTTATTTTATTGTAACGGTTTTTGTTATATGGGCTTAAATCGGGCAGCCTTCTGTGCGGAAGCGCTGGGAAGAAATGAAGATGCAAGCCGTTTTAGCGCTGCCGCCGGGAAACTTAAAAAGGCCATGTTGGACTTTGTACCAGGGCATTTCACCAGGGTTGTGAATGAAGCAGGTGTTTATGATCCTGATCGTTATAATATTTATGATACAGGAACAGTTTTTTTTCCGTGTAACTGGGGTGATACGGATAATGATGATATCCTGAATGAATTTGAAAATTATTGGAACAATTACCTCTGCCCGCAGGGTAAGATGGCGCATGAGCCCCTCTGGACTTATCTTGAAGTAAACGATACCCGGAATCGTTTGATTCTTGGGCAGAGGGCAAGGGTATGGAAGGTTCTTGAACATTTTTTTGATACTCAGAATTGTCCGGGTTTATATACTTGGCATGAGGGTAATAAAGATGAGAATAGTAATTATCTGGCCTGGGAAAAAGTAAGAGGCTGGGATAAGGCCCCCTTTGTAACACCTCATGGATGGATCGGTTCACTCATGTTGGGAATGATGCGGGAGATCATGGTTCATGAGGATGAGAAAGGTAAAATTTATTTAGGCTTGGGAGTTCCCGAAGAATGGGTTGATGAGGAATTTTTTGTTGAAAACCTGCCAACTTATTATGGGGATATTTCATACAAATATAAACCTAAAACTCATACCGTATCGGTCTCATTTAATAAAAGCGTTGATTGTGAAATTGTTTCATGTTTCCCATTTGAGGCAAATATTGAACTTAGCCGCTCTTTACTTTAATAAAGAAGCGATGTATACTCTGTTTATCGGCCTTATAGCGAGCGCCGTAAAAGGATGGTGTTATCATGGTATTACGAGATAAACCTCTCTCCCGGGAAGATCTGAAAAGAGTAATTGAAGGCAGGGGCGCGGCGCGGCGTATCCCTATGATGATCCATGAGTGGATAAATGCCGGCACGTTTAAGGAACGGGCGCCTGAGTATCAGGCGGTTCTGGATCAGTACCCCTGCGATATTGTGCGGACTTATCTCAATATTCCCCAGGTATTTAACGCGCCTGCGGATGATCCGTCTTA
>JAISQR010000578.1 GCA_031274035.1 Treponema sp.
CCCGCGGTTTCATCGAACCCAAAGATGATGTTCATATTCTGCACTGCCTGACCTGCGGCGCCTTTGACCATGTTGTCTATGGCAGTGGCGATGATGAGGGTTGTGCCGCTCTGGTCCAGATGAACCGAGATATCGCAGTAATTGGACTGCCTGACCCGATTGGTGGCGGCGGTACTGCCCGCAGGAAGCACCCGTACAAAGGGTTCATCCCGGTAAAATATCGCATAGCGTTCCCGGATGCGTGCGGTCTGATCGCTGATTGCCGGGGTCGGAGGCCGAGAATCCTCGGTACGGGGAACCGGAACCTGCCAGGGTTCGGCTAAGGGGATGTAGAGCGTACTGAGGATGCCCCGGTTCATGGGAGCCAGGTGGGGGGTGAAGATGAGCTCTGGCGGCTTCCCGCCGTCGGGGATCATACGCCCGAAATTACGGCGGATCTCCGGGGTATGCCGATGACAACCGACCTTATAGGGGGCCAGGGCGTCGGCGCATTCAGGGTAATGGAAGGAAGGGCTCGGTTCCCGGCCTCCACCGGTAATGCCTGAGGCTGCGTCAACGATAATGGTTCCGGGACCCAGCATACCTAGCGCCAGGGCCGGGTAGGCTCCCAGGGAAGCGCCTGTAGGATAACACCCAGGATTGCCGATTATCACCGGGCCTGAGGCGGCCAGTTCCCTGATCTTGTTCCGGTTCAATTCAGGCAAACCGTAGATCGAACGGGTCCTCAGCTCTGGGTATACGAAGGGTTTACCGTACCATGCGGAAAAGGTTGCCTCATCATGGTCAAACCGGAAATCTGCAGATAGATCCAAGAAGGGAACGCCCTTTTCCATACACTGCTTTGCCCAGGATTCCCCTACGCCGCTGGGAAGGGCCGCAAAAACCACTTCCGCATCCTCAAGCACCGCTTCGGGTTTTACGAGAACGGTTCGGAGCCTTCCGCGAAAATTGGGGTAGATATAGTCAATCCGTGATCCTTCAAAACTGACGGAAGCCAGGACCAGGGATTCGATCTCTGGATGCCCGGTAAGGAGCCGGACTAATTCGGCTCCCGCATATCCGGTAGCACCGATAATGCCTGCGATCATAGTTCCTCCTGTACCTAGAACTATCAAATAAAACTATGATCCTGTAAAATCCATAAACCGGTCAAGGCCCTCATCCGCTCCTTTTGGCTCCGCCCATGAGGGCAACCGTAGGCCGCAGCGGGTACTTGTCTTTAGGGCCATAAGGAACTATGCTCATACTATGATTACGCTGAAACAAGGGGCTATAAAAGGCAGTATCATCGCGTTCATGCTGGCGGTTTCGGCCTGCACGTCAACCGTGTCCATAGCCGATACTATAAGTCCCGCGGAGCTTATCCAAAAAGGACAGGAAGCCTCGGATCGGAATAAGTATAAGCAGTCTTTGCAGTACTATCAGGCCATCATCGACCGGTATCCCTCTTATGTAGACGAGGTGTGCGAGGCGGAATATACGATTGCGTTCATTCATTACAAACAAAAGAAGTATGAACTCGCTAAAACCGAATTCAACGCGCTGCTCAGCCGCTATGAAGGCGCTGATGTGGAGCTGCTCCCCCTGCAGTTTAAAAAACTATCTGAAATCGTCTTGGCAAAGATAGCGGCGAAAGAAAAATAAGTGAAACCTTTCACGCGAGGAGCATGACCCCCGCCGCTTTTTTTGCTGAAATGATAAGTCCTCGATTTAATCCTGCGGCGGTTCTGGATATTTCCCAGGCCGGTAAGGTGCTGATCATCAGCGATCTGCACATGGGCGTAGGGTATCGGGATGATCTTGCCCATAACGGAGCGCTGCTCATAGAGATGCTGGAAGGGTATTATCTGCAGGAAGGCTGGACCCTGGTGCTGAACGGGGACATCGAGGAGCTGTTGCGGTATTCCCTGGACGCCATCCGGGAACAGTGGGCGCGGCTGTACCGGGTGTTTGATAGGTTCAACGCAGATGGGCGACTGTACAAGATCCTGGGCAACCACGATGACGGGCTGCTCTTTGAGTACTATTATCCCTATCCTTTGTACAAGGCCATCCGGATCGAAACAGGTCATCTTCCCATTTATGTGTACCATGGACACCAATCTTCCAAGGTATATACCAGCTATCAGCACTTCATTAATGTGAGTATCCGGTATCTTTTAAAGCCGGTGGGAATCCGGAACATATCCAGCGCGCGCAGTCCCTACCGCCGGTTCTATGTGGAGAAACATGCCTATGATTTTTCCCTGGATAACCACTGCATATCCATTATCGGCATACCCACCGGGCACTTTTTGAGTCCCTGGGCAGGTTTGATTATATCAAATTCGAAATCGAGCGGCTCTGCCGGGATTATCCCGCGTCCCGGGGGAGCGACCGGGAACGGATCGCCGAGGAAGTGCAGGCCCTGCGCTTTGAGTTGAGCAAGCTGAAACGTTCCGAGTGGCGGGATATGCGGCGGCAGAGCCTCTACGGGGACGAGTTGCCCGTGCCGTGCCTCTTTAATTCCGGGAGCGCCATCAGCAAGAAGGGCATTAATGCCATAGAACTGACCCATGAAACCATCGCCTTGGTCTACTGGTTTATAGCAGGCCGCGGAAAACAATTCGTAAGCCGGGGCGGGTATACCATAGAACAATTCCGGGACACCCCCTATTGCCGGTCGGTGCTGAACCAGGACCAGCTTGATTATGTCCAGGCGAAGATAGAACTCTTAGGGAGGTCCATGTTTTCCCCGCCGCCGGCTAACGTATAGCGGTGCAGGGGAAGCATCCCCACCCGCCGGCGTTTCATTCGGGTATTTTTCTCCTATTAGGGCGCAACCGTATACTGCACTAAACTCCAATGGGTTGCTCGTTGGTCTTAAACAAGTCTATTATATTTTCCAACCAAGTTCAGGGTAAATGGCGCCTAACGTTCAGGCTGTATGCGACGTTTGGGGCGGAGAAAAACCCCACCAAGGGCGTAGCCCGATTGGGGTTTTTCGGAGCCCGAGCCGCCTACTGGCGGCGTCCCCAGCTTCGCTGGGGCGCATATACAGACCTGTTATGTGCCGTTACTTTTGCTCCATCTTTTCTTTTGCACTAAACTTAATAACTATATCATCTAACGGTAGTGTTGCCATGGTTACCGATTTTTTAATTACTTTTGGTCCAAAGAAAATATATTTATTTTCTACTTTTTGACCACCGGCATCAATAACGGGTAATTCACTGGTAATTGTCATTTTTCCATCCAGTTTATATCCGTATTTTGAATATTCTTCAAGAGCCTCCTTGCCACGGCTATTTACCGCAGTTACTTTTACGGTTATAATGCCATCTGGGTCTACAGTAATGGTAAGCGGAAATCCGGATGCTGACAGATCCAAAGAAGACCCGTCAGTAACCTCCTTGAAATATTCGATATATTCCCGGCCATTATTTCTATATTCATATTTTTTTACAGAAGTCTCCTCTTTAAACGCACCCTCAAAAGAAGATTTTACATCTTCATCAGTTTTTTCTGATACTTTTCCCTGCTTTTTAATTTCATCAAAAACCCCGATATACACCAGAGTGCCGTCGGCTTTGACAGAATATGTCCCGTTTTTCGCGATATTTATATCACAAGTAAATTTTTCAGGTATAACACATGATACTGACAAAAGAGTTACGCCAACAACACCAATTAACAAAGAAAACAACCTTTTCATTTTTACCCTCCTTGAGTAAAAAACTATAGATTAAACGAAAATTTGATTTAAAAGTCAAAAAATCCGTGTGTGAACGCCGCCAAGGATATCCCCCGCGCAAGCGAGTTCTTGGCACTTCTTCCATGATTCCAGGCTTATTTCGTTTAACCCCTCATGTACGCAAGCCCCTGCGCGTACTACAGCCGTCTCGCTCCTGCATGAAAGCCGCTGCGTAGATCCTTCCTCCCAGCGGCTTTCCGGTAGTATCAGGCTTCTCCGATGCTTTCTTTATCACTCCTCCGTCTTTCGGCATTCCCCGTTTACCCGCTGTTGCCGAAGTTGCATTAGGACTTGCGTAAATCGCCGGGGTTTGTTGGTGGGGGCTGTTGCGGCGAACGGTAGTTCGTTGTAACAGCCCCCACCGTTACCCCCTCATTCATTGTACCCGGGCAGGCCAGTAACATCGAAAAACTGAGAAATGGAGATAGTCGATACGGCGCCGGAAATGTTGTATTTTGGCAATTTTGCTATATTAGCAGAG
>JAISQR010000428.1 GCA_031274035.1 Treponema sp.
CGGTTAAACTGTGAACCGCTCTCATAGCCGACATCAAGGGCGGCGGTACTGGCATTTTTACCTTCAAGCACCATAAGGCGTTCCGCTTCATAAAGGCGCAGCCGTTTTTGAAACTGCAAAGGGCTAAGGGTCGTTACCTGTTGGAAATGGCGGTGAAATGTTGAAGGGGCCATATTGACCATTTGGGCTAAATCCTCAACCTGCAGGCTTTCTGTGTAATGTTCCCGTAACCAATTGACGGACTGTGCTATCTGGTTGGCTTGCGTACCTATGGTGTTGGCCATACGGAGGCAATCTCCCAAAGGGCTGGCGAGCAAATGAAAATGTATTTCCTGAACAATCATGGGGGCCAAGACCGGAATTCCGGCGGGTTTTTCCATCAGCTTCACCAGACGCAGAAAGGCATCCAGTATTTCGTCCGTTACTTCGGAGACAACGACCGCGCTGGGAGAACTTTCGCTTTTTTCGGCAAGCTGCGGCGCCTTGGTCAAAAGCTGGGTAATGATGTATGTGTCCAATTTTATTGAAATGGACAAGAAGGGGTGTTTAGGGGAGGCTTCGGTTATGTGGTACACCCCCGGCATATCCACCCCAACCACCATGCAGGAACCCTCCCCATAAGAGTACTCTTTGTTGCCTATCATAGCCCGCTTCCAACCCTGAAGGATAATCGCAATCATCGGCTGGTAGAAGCAGCTTTCGGCTTTACTGATTTCATCAAGGCGGCTAAGCATCAGAGTGTCAACAGCGGTTGAAAGCCGCTCCTGTTTGGGCAGATATTTGAGCATCGTGTCTTTAAGCAACGCACTGGTATACGCTAAATTTGTCTTTTCCTTCATACTTCAATCCCTCTAAAGGCAGGATATGCCAAGTCTATCCTGCCTGAGCCGAAGATACAAGGCATCATGCCGGGAAAATGAGAGGATTAGGCAAAAAATAGGCAGGATTGTGTAAAGACAACCGGTGTATTAATAACCACTATGAAGATATCAGGTTTTGCTCAAAACCCAAACAAGGGAGAAATGATGAAAAAGTTGTTGACGAGTGTGGTTCTGCTGGGTTGTCTCTTAGTATCAGTATACGCACAAGGTGGAAAAGAAGTGGTTCAAGAAAAACCTACTCAGGTAGAGCGCAAGGGTGCGCAGGCATCGTCCAAAGCGCCCGAGGCAAATTTCACCGGCGATGTTCTGGTGACACCGTTCTTTTCTGATAACGAGGATGCGCCGTATTACGGCTCGTATGTTACCTTTGCACCGGGGGCGCGTACCAATTGGCACAATCACCCGGCGGGCCAGCGCCTGATCGTAACAGAGGGGGTGTGCTGGACGCAGGAAGAAGGCGGCGAAAAAATTATCGCCTATCCGGGCGATGCGGTGTGGTGTCCCGCCGGAGTCAAACATTGGCACGGGGCTTCGCCCGATACAACCATGACTCATTTGGCTATTGGCGGCCGGGTTCCGGGAAAAAGCGTTCAGTGGTTTGAACAGGTAAGCGATGAACAATACCTCTCTGGTACTGTTTCGCAGGAAAGCGCGGCCGTGAGCGCTCTGCCCGCGAGGCAGCAGAGTATTGTCGCGATCGCCTCTCTCGCCGCTTTCGGTGATATAGAAAGACTCAAGGCCGCCCTGGGTGAAGGGCTTGACGCGGGGTTAAGCGTCAACGAAATAAAGGAAGTACTTATCCAGTTGTACGCTTATGCGGGATTCCCCAGAAGCTTAAACGCTATCAACGCTTTTAATGATGTGATCAAAACAAGGGAAGGCAGCGGTATTACGGACACGATCGGTGCGGAGCCTACAGTATTGCCGCGCACCGCAGACAAATACGCGGCAGGTAGAACAAACCTGGAGCGGCTTAGCGGAGTGACTAATGCCCCGCCCGCGGGATACGCGGTGTTTGTCCCAACCATCGAGGTCTTCCTAAAGGAGCATCTGTTTGCCGACATCTTCGCCCGTGGCGTACTCACCTGGCAGGATCGTGAACTGACGACCATTTCCGTCCTGTCCGCCATCCCCGGCGTTAACGCCCAGCTCCAGTCCCACATGGGCCTGGCGATGTACAACGGCCTTGACGAAGCGCAGATGCGGGCCTTCATAGCCGTGCTTGCCGAGAAGGCAGGACAGCCGACGGCAAACAATGCGAAAACCGTGCTTGAGCGGGTTTTGGCCGCGAGGAAGTAATTAATTTTTTTATGTTTTTTTAGGAGTGTAAAATGAAACGCAATCTATTTTTTTCAGGAATGTTTGTTTTACTAACATTCGTAATTTTAAGCTGCGCCGGTACCAATGTACAGAATAATAATGTGCTGGTCATTCAAGAACAGGGCATTTTCGCCGTTGGCGGTACGGTGATCCAAAATCCGGGAACATTTGACAATTACAAGTTCGAGGGCTGGGTGCCATCCGGTGAAGGGCAGAGCTATCACGGGGATCATGCCACCGTGTCTTATCAAATTCCCGCTAACGCGCGGGAACTGCCGCTGATCTTTTTACACGGCTATGGGCAATCGTCACGGTCCTGGGGAACAACTCCTGATGGGCGGGACGGTTTTAACAATATTTTTCTGCGCCGCGGTTTTGGCGTTTATCTGATTGACCAGCCGCGCAGGGGACAAGCCGGAAGAGGTACTGTCGAAGCAACAATCCCGCCTATAGCGGATGAACAAACGTGGTTTGACATTTGGCGTATGGGAACATGGCCCGATTTTGCACAAAATGTGCAGTTTCCCAAAGATGAGGAAAGCCTCAATCAATTCTTCCGCCAGATGACGCCCAACATCGGCCCCATTGACGGCGCAATAGTAATAAACAGCGTATCGGCTCTGTTTGACAGAATTGATGGAGGCATTCTTGTTACCCATTCAGCGGGCGGCAGTCCGGGCTGGGCTGCCGGAATAAAAAATAGTAATGTAAAAGCTATTGTCGCCTATGAACCTGGCGGATTTCCTTTTCCCGAAGACGCAGTACCTGAACCAATTCCGGGATTAACAGGAACGCTTTCGCCGGAAGTTGTTTCGGTAGAAGATTTTAACAAGCTTATGCAAATTCCCATCGTGATGTATTTTGGTGACTATATCCCCGATGAACCTTCCGCCAATTTAGGGGCGGAAAACTGGCGCACCCGTTTGACGATGGCGCGGCGCTTTGCCGAAGTTGCCAGGAGCCGGGGCGGGGACGTAACGCTGGTTGAATTACCAAAAATAGGCATATACGGCAATACGCACTTTTTGTTTGCCGAACTCAACAATGTGCAGTTAGCCGACCTCTTGTCTGAATGGCTGAAAGAAAAAGGCTTGGATAAATGAAAG
>JAISQR010000458.1 GCA_031274035.1 Treponema sp.
TCCCATTTCCGCCGCAATGTTTCCACTACAGCTTCCCTGTTTGAGTTTTCCTCTCTCATGTGATTGTTATAACATGATTCAGAAATTGTGTGTAGTTGTTATTTTTGGGAGAAGCCTTACGATGCCGTTGTTTCAAGGGAAATAATTGAATTGAGAGGGATAAAAAGCAATTTACTCCAGCAAAGAAATGTTGCTTCTGACCGTCTAAAAAAAACACAGATAAATATTGCATTGAAGAATCCGGCCTTAAAGGAACAACTTGAAAAATTAAAAGATTTCTTTCCTAATATCAATATGGAAAAACTTTTGATCATTGATTCTTTCCATGCAAATATTACTGCCATTTTAAGAGACACCCTCAAGGAGACAGAACGCGAATTAGAAGCGAACATTCTATTTTATGGTGAGCAGATAAAAAAGCTCAATAATGAAATCGACACAAAAATGAATTTACAGGATGTTCCACGATATACCACGGAAAGACTCGTTGATCTTGCTATGAAAAAAGATCGGTTGACAAAAAATATTGAGTTATATAAAACAAAACAGGAATTAAAAAACAACTTGCGTTCAGCAAGGAATGATTTGACTGAAATAAAAATAGCCATATTATCCGATATAAGCAATTTGATAAATATAGAAATGAATACGATAAACGGGCAAATATATTCTGATGGACGACAGCCGCCGAATTTACGATTGGATGAAAATCGTTACACCTTTAATGTCTTCAATGATACTGGTACCGGGAAAGCATATTCAAATTTACTAACGCTTGATCTGGCAATATTTAATACAACAAATTTACCCATACTAATTCATGATACAATGCTGTTTAAAAATATAGAAAATCTGGCGCTTGAAAATATAATTGGCATCTATGATAATGTCCAAACTAGACAAATTTTCATTGCGATTGACGAGTTAAATAAATTTGATAAGAAAGTATCTGATAAATTAGAAGAGAGGTCAGTGCTTAAACTGTCATATGACAAGACATTATTCATTAAGAATTGGAAAAGAAATAATAGCGATAAGTCTGAATAGGAGCCTCTGCATGCCCGTAAATAAACTAATCCTCGGCGACAACCTCGAAATCCTCAATAACATGGAAGCGGACAGCGTAGACCTCATCTGCCTCGACCCGCCGTTTTTCAGCAACCGCAATTACGAGGTTATCTGGGGAGACGCGGGGGAAGTCCGCAGCTTTCAGTACCGGCGGGCGGGCGGCGTTGATCATTATATCGCGTGGCTCAAAGAGCGAGTCGAGCAGATGTACCGTATTTTGAAGCCCGCCGGCAGTATTTTCTTGCATTGCGACTGGCATGCAAACGCTTATATCCGGGTAGATATTCTTGATAGGATTTTCGGTATGAATAATTTTGTTAATGAAATAACCTGGTGTTATACGGCGCCCGCTAACGTAAAAAATAGATTCCCTCAAAAACATGATACTATTTATTTTTATGCCAAGAGCAAAGACTATCATTATCGACAAGGAAGGCCGGCAGGTGCGGTCATTCAAGACAGGCATTCACGCCATAGCCGTTAAAGTTATGGATAATGACGGTCTTGAAAACATAGAAATAATCAAATTAAAAATAAACGGTGTGGAGGAACAGATAAAGTAAACAAAATACGGGTGTACCGCATATAACTCCACGCAATAAATGCGAGGGCGTTGCGGGGGTGGAACCCCATAAGCGTTTACTTTACATACCCTGCCGCGCAAGGTTTTAGGCTGCCTGACCCCTTACGAGGTTTTTTCGCCATAAAATTCGCACTTCAAAAAAAATCAGCGTTATATTGACCTTTTTTGGTCGAATATATTTAGAGAGGAAAAAAAATGAAACTTAAGCACAAGCTCACGTTGATCAACGCGCTGGTTACAATTACGCTCATTGCCATCATTGCGGTTGTAGTGCTTCTCCGGGCCAGTGCGTTGCAGAAGGATGCCGCCATAGAGAACATGACCAGTATGTCGGCGTCCATAGCCAAGGAAATAGGGGGTCTGTCCGATTCGTGCATATATATGCTGAACGCCACGTCCCTGCTTACCTGTTACGGAACCGGGCCGGCGGAGGCCCGCCGCGCCGGGCTCCAGGGCGCCCTGTATATGCTGGTAGCCGCGGTTCCCCAATTTATCAGCGCCTACACGATCTGGCAGCCCGACGCCTTTGACGGCCTGGACGCCGCTTACGCGGGAACGCCGGGGGCGACGGAGACGGGGCAATTCGTTTTTTTTATTACCAAAGCATCGGGGACTCCGGAAGTTAGGCCCTTTGCCGGCTATCGGGAGGTCCTGTCCGGCCTTTCCCCGGGTGTCAATGTGGTTACCGATCCCGTCCTGCATACGGTAAACGGCAGCCAGCAGTACCTTCTTGATATACAGGTTCCCATTACCTTCGACGGAAGTACCGTTGCGGGTGTTTTGGCCCTCCAGGTCGGCCTGGAAGGGACCCAGACCGCAGCGGGGAGAATAAAGCCCTACGGTACGGGGAATATCGCGGTTTATGCCAACAACAGCTTGGTAGTTGCCCACTACGATAACACGAAAATCGGCAAGGACTTCCGTACCGCGGACGCGGAGATCCTCGGGGCGGACGGCGTATCCATAGTGTCCGAGACATTACGCACCGGTGAGAGCGCGTCAATCGTCCATAAGGACTTTGTGATGATAGCTTACCCCTTCGCAAGTACCGCTGTGAAGAAACCCTGGACGATTGTTATCTTTGTGCCTATTACCACGGTGGAGGGGCCGGTGTATACCCTCATAAAGTTCAGCATTATTTTCATCGTGGCTGCGGGGATCCTGGCGGCGCTCATTATCTTCTTTGTTTCTCGGCATCTTACCAATCCTATCGTTGCGGTTGCCTTAACCCTCAAGGATATATCCGAAGGCGAGGGAGACTTGACGAAAACGGTTAATGTCAATTCTAAAGATGAGATAGGCGATTTAGCGCGGTACTTCAACGCAACCTTGGAAAAGATCAAAAACTTTGTAATGACCATCAAAAGCCAGTCCTCAGCCCTCTTTGACATCGGAAACGAACTTGCCGGTAATATGACCGAGACTGCCGCGGCGGTTAACGAAATCACCGCCAACATCCAGAGTATCAAAGGCCGGGTGATTAATCAGTCCACCGGTATAACCGAAACCAATGCGGCTATGGAGCAAATTACTGTCAACATTGACAAGCTGAACGGCCACGTGGACCGCCAGAGTTCCAGCGTCTCCCAGTCATCTTCGGCCATCGAGGAGATGCTTGCCAATATCCAGTCCGTTACCCAAACCCTCCTCAACAACGCCGATAACGTCAAGGAATTGATAGATGCAGCCGAGGTAGGGCGCTCAGGTCTACAGGAAGTGGCGGCGGACATCCAGGAAATCGCACGGGAGTCCGCGGGCCTTTTGGAGATCAACGCGGTAATGCAAAACATCGCAAGCCAAACCAACCTTTTGTCGATGAACGCCGCCATCGAAGCCGCCCATGCCGGGGAATCGGGGAAGGGCTTTGCCGTGGTCGCCGATGAGATACGGAAGCTGGCGGAGAATTCCGGGGAACAGTCCAAAACCATATCCACGGTCCTCAAGAAGATCAAAGATTCCATCGACAAGATTACCAAGTCCACCGACAGCGTCCTCAACAAATTCGAGGCCATCGACAGCGGCGTTAAGACCGTGTCGGATCAGGAGGAGAACATCCGCAACGCCATGGAAGAGCAAAGCACGGGGAGCAAGCAGATTCTGGAGGCTATCGGCCAGTTGAACGAAGCCACCCTTATGGTAAA
>JAISQR010000479.1 GCA_031274035.1 Treponema sp.
GTCCTGGCCTATTCCCTGGTCAAAGAAGGGTTGAAATCGGTGGCCGCCGGGATGACCCCCATCGAGCTAAAGCGGGGCATCGACAAGGCGGTGGAAATCGCGGTAGACGAAATCAAGAAAAACGCCAAGGAAATCAAGGACAAGGAAGAAATTTCCCACGTCGCCTCGGTTTCCGCCAACAACGACGCCGAAATCGGCAATACCATCGCCGACGCCATGGAAAAGGTCGGCAAAGACGGGGTTATCACCGTGGAAGAGTCCAAAACCATGGACACCTCCATCGAATTTGTGGAAGGGATGCAGTTTGACCGGGGGTATATCTCCGCCTACTTTGTGACCGACCGGGACACCATGACCAGCGTCTACGAGGACGTGTTCATCCTCATCCACGACAAGAAGATCTCTTCCATGAAGGATATGCTTCCCCTGCTGGAAAAGGTCGCCCAGAGCGGCAAGCCCCTCTTGATTATCGCCGAGGACGTGGACGGCGAAGCGCTCTCGACCCTGGTGGTGAACAGCCTCCGGGGCACCCTGCGGACCTGCGCGGTGAAGGCCCCCGGTTTCGGGGATCGCCGCAAGGCCATGCTGGAAGACATCGCCATCCTTACCGGCGGGGAGGTCATTTCCGAAGAGCTGGGGCTCAAACTTGAAAATACCGAAATTGCCCAGCTCGGCAAGGCCAAGACCATCAAGATTGATAAGGACAATACCACCATCATCAACGGCGCCGGGAAACCGAAGGATATTCAGGACCGGATCGCCCAGATCAAGGCCCAGATTGAGGAGACCACCTCGGATTATGACCGGGAGAAACTCCAGGAACGGCTGGCGAAACTGGCCGGCGGCGTGGCGGTGATCAACGTGGGCGCCGCTACCGAAGTGGAGCTGAAGGAGAAGAAACACCGGGTCGAGGACGCCCTCTCCGCCACCCGGGCCGCCATCGAGGAAGGCATTGTGTCCGGGGGCGAGCTGGCGCTGATTCAGGCCGCCATCGCCCTGGATAAGGCGGACGTCGCCGGCCTGACCGACGACGAGAAGGTCGGCTTCAAGATCGTGAAGCGCGCTTTGGAGGAACCCATCCGGCAGATCGCCGAAAACGCGGGTCTCGACGGCGCGGTTATCGCCGAAAAGGCCAAGGGCGAAAAGAAGGGCGTCGGCTTCGACGCCGCCAAGCTTGAATGGGTGGACATGGTCAAGGCCGGCATCATCGACCCCGCCAAGGTTACCCGGTCCGCCCTGCAGAACGCCGCGTCCATCGCGAGCCTCCTCCTTACCACCGAATGCGCCATCACGGACATTCCGGAAAAGAAGGATCCGCCCCCCATGCCCGGCGGCGGAATGGGCGGTATGGGAGGAATGGACTACTAAAAACCCGAAGGTTTTAGCTTCCCCCGCTCCGCGGATGTACGGATTTAAAAGGCCGCCTATCAATTATACGTTGACAGGCGGTTTTTTTGATCACCGCAGGGCGGCATTCTACGAAGCCGGGCGTTATATCCGCTCATGTTCAGGAAAGAAGGTCCGGATGATTAAGTCAGGTTTATCGGTTATATCCCGAATACCCATTCTGTGATGCCAAAGCCCGCCGTATTTCCATCCCCATGGATGGTCAATTAATTGCGCATCTACCGGATTATTGTCGATATAAAGAAAGACCCTCAGCAAATCTAATACACCGGTTATTATTCGCGAGAAGAACCGGTCCCCCCAGAGGTGCCCGGTCACTTGGCGCCGCCGGTTCCAGAGCATGGCAAATACGCCTAATATCCATTGCATAATTCTGGAAAGGGACTCGTTTTTTCCGGGTTTTAACATTAGATGAATATGATTCCCCATAACACAAAAATTTCTAATCTGAAAACGATATTTTCTTTTTGCCCGTTTAACCACATCCAGAAACAGTTCTTTACTCTCATCGGATTCAAAAATGGATTCCCCCCGGTTGATCCTGGCAGTAACATGATATTCCGCTCCTTCCCGGAGCTTTCTATTCTTTCTCATGTGTATCCTATGGTTCGAGGATGCATATCGCTTCAAAACAATCCGTTTTTTTTATAAAACTTTATATTATTGTAGCTCTGTCCCTCTGTACCGAAAGCCCTTTTACAACGGCTTTTTAATACCATGCAAAACGACCCTCATTTTCCTCAATTATTTCATCTTCATTTAAATCAACATTAACCCATATAACAGGCGGTTCATTATTTACATTCACTTTGTAGTATTGTTTTACCATTTGGCCTTGTTCATCAACAATTCTAGCTTCAACGGATAAATTTGCTTCATCATTTTTAAAAAATACAAAATAATGGAGTTATTGTACATTTAGGAAACAAAGATCAAATAGGTGATACATTCTGGTTATGCGACATTTGGGCAAAATATTGATCCTAAAAAAGTTAGTAAATTGAGCGGTATTATAACGGCCTTGCATAAATTAATAAAATATACCAAAATCTAATAATAGGAGATATTTTATGAATGAATTGGAAGAAATAAATGAAAGAATGAAAATTATTAATGAAATTAGGCCGTTTGAAGGCATTTATTTACAGCAAATCAATCAATTCTTCAAAATAGAGACGACCTATTCCTCTAATGCTATTGAAGGTAATACCTATACATTGGAAGAAACAAAGGCCGTTCTTGAAGACGGTATAACTGTTGGAGGACATCCATTACGAGAATTTTATGAAGTTGAAGGTCATGGCAAGGCTTATGATTATATGTTTTCATTAATAAAAAAGAGAGACATAACGGAAAAGGATATATTATTTTGTCATAATTTATTTAGCAGGAATATACCCAATTTTATTGGCCCCGGCGAATACAGGAACATTGAAGTAATAATAAGCGGAAGCAGCAAAATATTACCAAAAGCAAAAGATGTTCCTGTAAAAATGGGAACATATATAGAGTGGCTTAATACAAATAGAAATACACTTCACCCTGTTATGTTTGCCGCCGAAGCACATAGACAATTAGTTAATATTCACCCATTCACGGATGGTAATGGCAGAATATCAAGGTTGGTAACGAATACATTTTTATATCAAGATAAATTATTTCCTGTTTCTATTCCAATATTAAGAAGAGCAGATTATTATAATATTCTGGAAAGAAATAATAGTACGGATTTTGGAAATTTCATTGCGGGACTTGAGCTGCAAACAATAAAAGATTTGATGCGTTTTTTACATTTAGAATTTGGAATATGATACTATTTGAATAATGAAAAATATCAAAAACCCAAACGTCGCATAACAGGACTGAACTTGTAATGAGCCTCCGCGGAGCAGAGCTCCGCGGTATCCTTAGCAACGCATTATTTGAACGGAGGCTCGTTCGATAGGAAGCTTATAATACCGTCTGGTTTAATACCCCGGCAGTAATTTTTACGTAGTTTGAGCCGGAGCAGAGCTCCGGGGTATTAAACCAGACTTTCGAATAAAAAATGTGTAAACGGCTATACTACAAGAAGGAGTAAGTATGGCCTTTTCAAAAGAAGTTCTGGATACAATCCTGATGGGCTACCGCGGCCCGGATGATTTTTACGGGCCGGAAGGTATCATGAAACAGCTTACCAAAGCCCTCGTTGAACGGGCGATGGAAGCATCGAACCTGCGGTTCGCATTGACCGGGCGCCTTGGGTATGAAAAACACGATCAGGGCGAAAAACCCATCGCCAACCGGCGGGACGGAAAAAGCGCAAAGGAACCGCGGACGGACGGCGGCCCGATAAACATTGAAATCCCCCGGGACCGGGAGGGAAGCTTCGAGCCCCAAATTGTTCCCAAGCGCCATGAGAAACGGAGTTTCTCCGGAATTCCGGGGGTTTGACGGCAAAATCTTTTCGATGTACTCCCTGGGACTGACGGCCCGGCAGATACAGGATCACCTGAAGGAAATTTATGCCGTCGGTGTACCGCCTGAACTTATCAGCCGGGTTACCGATGAAGTCAAGGAGCGGATACAACACGGAAACCGGAAAGGGATAGAGATTAAGAAGTTTGACGGGACTACGGACTCAATGGAGTATGGGGAATTATTTCTCCGGTTCCTCAAGCGGGACGGCTTTCTTGTTACCCGGCCCTCGGGGAAACATGGCGATCCTCAAAACCAAGGCCGCCGACAGTGGAAGTTAGTCGCTGCCGCCGGCCGGTGCCTTAAAGGCGCAGATGGAGCATTTCGAATTGTCTTTACAACGCTGGCAGACCAGGGCGGGGGGAGCGGAATAGACCGGAATGGAGCCCGGAGAGCGGAATGAGGACTATGCTTTCAGGATTATCGCTTTTAAAAGAATACTGAATCCGCCAAGCATGAATATAAAAATAATGATCCGGCGTATGGCGGTTTCACTGAGCCGCTTATCAATTCTGGAACCTGCTAAAAAACCTAGAACAGCGCCGGGGAGGGCAATAAGGGTCAGTAGTAATATGTGCCTGGTAAAAATGCCAAAAAAAGCATAGATAATAATCCTGATGACATTTTCAATAAAAAAAATAAAACCGACATTGCCGCGGAAGGCGGCGCGATCCCGGGTGGTCCGTTCAACATAGGCGACAAAGAAAAGATTGATGCCGTAGAGACCCGCGGTAATGCCGGAACAAAATGAAATAACCGCCATAATAATTCTGTTTTGGCGTACTGGTTTTGTTCTGTTCCGAGTAATCATCTCAATCCCGATTCCCAGAACTACAATACCCAGGGCGGCCTTGAGGATCCAGGAGCTGGCATATTTCAGTAATAAAGTACCGGGTATTATGCCGCATAGAATACAGATAAGCATAA
Source organism: Treponema sp. (assembly GCA_031274035.1). Classification (GTDB taxonomy): domain Bacteria; phylum Spirochaetota; class Spirochaetia; order Treponematales; family Breznakiellaceae; genus JAISNI01. The sequence goes on from JAISQR010000479.1 coordinate 4,792, forward strand.
AGAGCGCGTTTCTGATTGAAAAATTTTTCCTGTTTTTCCAGGTCATATAGGCGTTGATGGGTGTTCCCAAGAGCAAATTCATCGGGGAGATAATCCTGTTTTCGGTAACCATGGAGAGGACAGGATTGGATATAAGGGGGTCCCCGAAAGCGGCCAGCCCTTTAATAAAAAAACAGACGAATTCGACGGCGAAAACGATAAGAACCAATGGTAAGGTTAGTTCCATTTCTTAGAACCACGGGGGCGTATTGGCCCAAATACAGGTACACATGACATCGGACAAATTGTTTTTTGAGTGGGGATCGGAAGAATTAAAGGTAATACTGTCCCCTTCCTTGAGGGTGTATATGTCATCCTTGATCTGTACTACCAGTTCCCCGGAGAGGATCAGGCCGCATTCGGCGCCGGGATGGGTATATAACCCAGGCCCCGTACCGGCCCCCGGATCGTATTCGTTGTAAATTAACTCTGTGGGGCCGGCCAGATTGGGATTGAGGAGGTAAAACCGTACTCCCGGATTGGGGGACAAAATTTTTCGTTCCTCCTTATGCACTACCGGGGATAAGCCCATGAGGTTAAAGGAGGCGTACATTTTCAAATGAGCGGCAAGATCCGGCCCGGCCCCCGAAGATCCGTTGCGCTCCGCCGCTTCTTCCTGATCGGCGGCATCGGCATCCTCAAAAAGATAGCTGATAGGAATATGCATGGCATCACAAAGCTTTTTTAAGGTTGCGATTGAGGGAGATATGAGCGCCCGCTCGACTTGGCTTATGGTGCTTGAGGTAAGTCCGGTTATATCCGCAAGTTTCGATATTTTCATATTATGCTTGATGCGCTGCGCCCTGATGCGGGTCCCAAGGGCCAAATTTACCTTGTCTGGCGGCGGAGTGTCGGGGTTTTCCATCATTTTATTATCCTGCCCGGTATTTTAGTCATTTTCTTTGATTCTTTCAAGACAGCCAGGCCGATTTTATAATAATCCAGACTAAATTATTCATCAATACTAAAATTTCTTAATTTTTGCCAAAAAACAATAATTTTTACTGAAATTTTGAAAATTTTTGTTGACAAGTAAAATTAAGTGGTATACAATAAATTAATTTACAATGAATTATATAAATTAATAATGAATTAATTTATAGATTGGCGGGGTTTTTATGGATAAATGGATGTATGCCCTTTCCAGCGCTGAAACGGCGCCTGTTACGGCGCCTATCCTCCTTCGCGGCGATATATGCGGAAACATCAGGGCCGCCGCCGAATTGGGATACCAGGGCCTGGAGGTACATATGCGGGAGGATACCCCCCTGGACTACGAAAAAATCAATCAAACCGCCGCGGAATGCGGGATAAAAATAGCGGCTATTGTTACCGGGCGGCTTAATACCCAGGGAATGGTCAATCTTGTAGATGACCGGCCTTATATAACAGAGGCCGCTATGAAGGGTCTGCGGGAGTATATCAGGATGGCGGCCGCCCTCAATACAGACCTGATCATTGGCTGGATCAGGGGGCGTATCCCCGATGGGGCCGATCCCGGCGTCTACCATGCCCGGCTGGCCCGGAATCTTTCGGCAATCTGCCGGGAGGCCGCCGAACAGGGGGTAAGGATTTTTACCGAGGTGATTAACCGCTATGAGGTCAATATCTTCACTACCGCCAAAGAGACCGTCAATTTTCTTGATCAATGGGCGCTTTCCAACTGTTTTGTCCATTTGGACACTTTTCATATGAATATAGACGAAACCAGCCCCCTTGAGGCGATCCGCTTATGCGGGAAAAGGCTTGGCTATTTTCATGCAGCGGATAATACCCGTCTTTACCCCGGAAGCGGCACCCTCAATTTTAACAGTTACTTTTCGGTGTTGGACGAGATTGGATACGAAGGTTTTATTTCGGTGGAATGTTTACCTTTACCGGACGGCATGACCGCGGCGCGGAAGGCGCTGGATCATCTTAGACAATGTGAAAAGGGCATTGGCAATAACAACTAATTTTTAGGGGGATAAACATGAGAGCGTTTTACGTCGAAGCGGATTTTGAACCGAAACCGGGCTACAAGCTTTCCGATCGTGAGGCAAGTACCAGGCGTTCGGCCAGGGGGAATTCCATCTGGAGAAATATCCGGGGAGCGGTAAGAGACCGGCCTGATCCGAAGCCCAAGGCCGATGAGGTGTTACTTAAAGTAGGCGCGGCGGGGATCTGCGGTACTGACGCTCATCTTCTGCGTAAAGATGATGACGGGTATACCAAATATGACGGGCACAGCAAGTATCCCATCATTACCGGGCATGAGTTTGCCGGCGAAGTAATTGAGCTGGGGCCGGCGGTAAAAAGCCTGAAAGTGGGAGACCTGGTAAG